>NZ_JBBCMI010000013.1:0-139642 GCF_037152415.1 Cedecea sp. AS113 | reverse complement strand
GTGCGTACCGGGTTGAGAAGCGGTGTAAGTGAACTGCAGTTGCCATGTTTTACGGCAGTGAGAGCAGAGATAGCGCTGATGTCCGGCAGTGCTTTTGCCGTTACGCACCACGCCTTCAGTAGCGGAGCAGGAAGGACAGCTGATAGAAATGGAAGCCACTGGAGCACCTCAAAAACACCATCATACACTAAATCAGTAAGTTGGCAGCATCACCCGAAACGAGTATAGATATAACTTCTGATGTTATCAAAAAGGACTGGAGAACATTATATGAATTAAGATGTAAAATAGCACACAACCGAGACTTTACTAAACATAATTTAGATAGCGTAGTTGCTTTAACATCAAAACTGAAGCCAATTTTAAATAAAGCCATAAGCAAAACTGAAAACATAAAAATTGATGGAAAAGACAAATCAGAGCTAGCCAGTCAGTTTGAAGAAAATTTCATTGAAAAAAACATGTCCGACATTGAGGTATATGTTAACAACGTTATTGATATGTATCAAAGCATCAGAAAACTTTACAGACTAGCATTTGATGAAGAGACTAAAGGTAAATTAGTTGATGAAGTAATAAGGGGTGTTTTTGAGGTTGTTTTGCCGGACAGTAAATATCAACACTCAGATGTGAGTAGATTAATGAATATAGCTTTTGATAAAGAATATATTCAAAAACTTGATAATTTCGAATTAGATGAGCTAGGTTATGACAGCAAAAATATCAAAGAAGCTGTTGAATCAAAAATTACTGATCTAGAAATTAAATTGGAAGAGCCTGATTCATATGAATGAAAATGTATGGCGTAATCTAAAACATACATTGACCACTGTTCAAATACACAGTTAAATTTAGCCCTCAGACATGAGGGCTTTTTTATGGCAGTACGAAAACTCCCCACAGGGAAATGGATCTGTGAATGCTACCCCGCCGGGCGTAGCGGACGGCGTGTACGTAAGCAGTTTGCCACCAAGGGCGAGGCGTTAGCTTTCGAACGTCACACAATGGAAGAGACAGAAGCCAAACCGTGGTTGGGTGAATCGGTTGATCGCCGGACTCTAAATGACGTTGTTGAACTCTGGTTCAAACTACACGGCAAATCTCTGACGGCTGGTCAGCACGTTTATGACAAGCTGATCCTGATGGTTGATGCTTTGGGCAATCCTCTCGCTCTCGATTTCACATCCAAAATGTTTGCGCACTACCGTGATAAGCGCCTTACAGGGGAAATCTATTTCAGCGAGAAATGGAAGAAAGGAGCCAGTCCGGTCACCATCAACCTTGAGCAAAGCTATCTGAGCAGCGTCTTTAGCGAACTGGCCCGGTTAGGAGAATGGTCTGCGCCGAATCCATTAGAAAGCATGCGGAAGTTCACGATCGCAGAGAAAGAAATGGCCTGGCTTACACATGAGCAAATCACGGAGCTTCTGTACGACTGCCAACGTCAAAGCCCCCTGCTCGCTCTAGTTGTTAAAATCTGTCTGAGCACTGGAGCTCGCTGGCGCGAAGCTGTGAACCTGACACGCTCTCAGGTCACAAAGTATCGAATTACGTTTGTCAGGACTAAGGGTAAAAAGAACCGCAGCATTCCGATCAGCAAAGAGCTGTATGAGGAAATCATTTCCCTAGACGGTTTCAAGTTCTTCACGGACAGCTATTTCCAGTTTTTAGCAGTGATGGACAGGACCTCCATTGTCCTTCCGCGTGGGCAACTTACTCACGTTCTGCGTCATACGTTCGCAGCACATTTCATGATGTCCGGCGGGAATATTCTTGCGCTGCAAAAAATACTGGGCCATCACGACATAAAAATGACTATGCGCTATGCTCACCTTGCACCTGATCACCTTGAAACAGCGCTGCGCTTCAACCCGTTAGCTACTCTGCCAAGTGGCGACAAAGTGGCGGCAGTGGTTGGCAATGCCCCGTAATCGCCACCTATCACCACCAAACTAACTTATTGATTATCTTACAAGTCATTGTTTTTACTAACCCGTTTACATAAATGGGTTTTTATTTTTTAGGGTTTCAATAACAAACGCTTACTAACCCCTCCACTCGCTTTATTTTGCATCCCCTGTCCCTACAATCCTGCGCACCATCACCCGCATATCATCGCGCCCCATCGGTTCGCGATCGGTGACGTAGTGCAGCGTCATGCCTTCCAGGAAAGCATCCAGCGCCCGGGCGGTTAGCGGATCGAAAAACGGCTCCAGCGCCTGCTGGCTGCGAATCATCCACTCCTGCATGATATCTTTTAGCTGCGGATTACAGCTGGCATAAGCATAAAGCTGGTACATCACCTGCATGTTATACGGCGTGGCCACGCAGCCGCCGCAAATCATATCGACAATCGCTTCGCAGGCCTCATCGCGATTGGTGGCCTGCTGCATGCGCTCCCGGTAGCTGTCCGACATCTGGTGGGCAAACAGGGTAAACGCTTCGCAAAGCAGCGATTCAATCCCGGCAAAATAGTAGGTCATTGACCCCAGCGAAACGCCAGCCTCAGCGGCAATTTTGCGGTGCGTGATATCGCTGATGCCGTGCTTTACCACCATATCCAGCGTCGCCTGCAAAATACGCGAGCGACGTTCAGGGTCATTCCGGCGCGGGGCTTTGCTCATCATTACCTACCTGAATTTAGAGTATGACAAAGAGTCTATACCGGGATGTGTACAAATGTACACAAGCTTGCTAGTCTGCTCCCCTGTTTCTCTTTCACTGGTTGTTGTTCATGTCTGTTTCACAGAGAAAAGCCCTGCAGCTCCGTACCTGGGCGTTATTCACCTTCTTCTTCCTTCCGGGCCTGGTGATGGCATCCTGGGCCACACGCACGCCCGCGATCCGCGATACGCTCAGCGTCTCGACGGCCGGAATGGGCATCGTATTATTTGGCCTGTCGATAGGCTCGATGGGCGGTATTCTCTGTTCCGGCTGGCTGGTGAAACGCTTTGGCACCCGTACCATTATTCGCAGCGGCATGACGCTGATGGTCGCCGGAATGTTAATGATGAGCTTCGCGCTGTACCTCGCCTCCCCGGTGCTGTTTGCCTTCGGCCTGGCGCTGCTCGGCAGCGGGATGGGTTCATCAGAAGTGGCTATGAACGTCGAAGGGGCCATTATCGAGAGCCTGATGAAGAAAACTGTGCTGCCGATGATGCACGGCTTCTTTAGCCTCGGCACGCTCGTTGGCGCCGGGATTGGCCTGACGTTAACCGCGTGGAACGTCGTGTCCTGGGGGCACCTGCTGCTGATTGGTCTGTTGACCATTGCGCCGATTGCCATCGCGCTTATCGCCGTGCCGCACGGCGTGGGCAAAGATAACCCGGAGAACACCGAAGCCCACGAGCCGCACCGACCGTTTTACAAAGATATTCAGCTATTGCTGATTGGTTTTGTCGTGCTGGCGATGGCCTTTGCCGAAGGCTCGGCCAACGACTGGCTGCCGCTGCTGATGGTGGACGGGCACGGCTTTAGCCCAACTTCCGGGTCGCTTATCTACGTAGGCTTTACCCTCGGCATGACGGTCGGGCGCTTCACCGGCGGCTGGTTTATTGACCGCTACAGCCGCGTTATTGTGGTCCGCGCCTGTGCGATCATGGGCATTATTGGCATCGGCACCATTGTGTTTGTCGACAACGCCTTCCTTGCCGGCGTGTCGGTGATTCTGTGGGGGTTGGGCACCTCTTTAGGCTTCCCGCTGACCATTTCAGCGGCGGGTGATACCGGCCCCGATCCGGCCAGCCGCGTCAGCGTCGTTGCCGCTTCGGGCTATGTCGCCTTTTTAGTCGGGCCGCCGCTGCTGGGCTTCCTCGGCGAGCATTATGGGCTGCGCCAGGCCATGCTAGTTGTGCTGACGCTAATGGTGATTGCGGCGCTGGTCGCCCGCGCCGTGGCCAAACCGGGGCAATCTTCCGGCCAGACTTTAGAAACTGAATAATGGAGAGTTCAATGAGCATCAAACTGATTGCAGTAGACATGGACGGCACTTTTCTTAATGACGAAAAAACCTACAACCGCGAACGCTTTGCCGCGCAATATCAGCAGATGAAAGAGCAAGGCATCCGCTTTGTGGTGGCCAGCGGGAACCAGTATTTCCAGCTTATCTCCTTCTTCCCGGAGATTGCCCACGAGATCTCTTTTGTCGCCGATAACGGCGGCTGGGTGGTCAGCGAAGGCGAAGATCTGTTCAACGGCGAGCTGACCAGACAAGAGTTCAACACGGTGGTCGATCACCTGCTGACCCTGCCGCACGTGGAGATCATCGCCTGCGGCAAGCATAACGGTTATACCCTCAACGGCTATAGTGACGATTTTAAAGCGCTGGCGGCGAAGTACTATCACCGCCTTGAGCACGTGGAAAACTTCTCCGGCCTCGACGACGTGTTCTTCAAGTTTGCCCTGAACCTGCCGGACAGCCAGCTCGATGAAACTATGGACGCCCTGGGCGCAGCGCTGGAAGGCATTATGGTGCCGGTCACCAGCGGGCACGGCTCTATCGACCTGATTATTCCGGGGATTCATAAGGCTAACGGCCTGCGGATCCTGCAGGAAAAATGGGGCATCCAGGACAGCGAAGTGGTGACCTTTGGCGACGGCGGCAACGACATCGAGATGCTGACTCAGGCGCAATACGGGTTTGCGATGGCCAACGCCCCGGACAAAATCAAACGCATTGCCAGCTACCAGGCAGGGCACTGCAATCAACAAGGCGTGCTGGATGTGATCGACAAGATCCTGAAGAAAGAAGCGCCGTTTAACTAACGACCTCTGGAACAAGAATGTTAACGATAAGACAAGCAAACCCGGCGGATTTTGATGCGCTGGCGGAAATCTGGGAAGCATCCGTTCGCGCCACGCATGACTTTTTACCTGAAGAAAATATCAGGGCGTTAAAGCCCCAGGTGCGCGAACTCTACATGCCACAGATCCCGATGCTGCTGGCAGCCGGCAAAACCGGTGAGCCTCTGGGCTTTATCGGCTGCCACGAAAATCGGATTGAAATGCTGTTTGTTTCGCCTGAAAGCCGTGGCATGGGCGTGGGCAAGCAGCTTCTGCACTATGCCATTGAACATTTGCAGGTCGATGAGGTGGATGTGAATGAGCAGAATCCGCAGGGCGTGGGCTTCTATCTGCATATGGGATTTGCCCGGACCGGGCGGTCTGAACTCGACGGTGAAGGGAATCCTTTCCCTTTGCTGCATTTGAAGCTGAAACGATAATTTTATCGCATCGCTTGTTTTCCCCCTCTCCCTCCGGGAGAGGGCTAAATTATTCCCGATTTATGACTGATTCTTCAGCTGTTCCCGGCGATACTCACCCTGCCGCTCAAGCATCCAGCCCGGATATTCTCGCGGCAACTCACTTACCGCATTCAGCCTGTCAAGCTCGTCCGCGCTAAGCTGAACCCCCGTCGCAGCGATATTATCCTCAAGCTGCTCAATGCGCTTCGCCCCCACGATGACCGTCGTCACTGCCTGCTGATGCAGCAGCCAGGCCAGCGCAATCTGCGCCACGGAAACGCCTTTGGCATCGGCGATGTCACGCATCACATCCACGCAATCAAACGCGCGATCCCTGTTTACCGGTGGAAAATCAAACTCCAGGCGGCGGCTGCCGGTTTCGGCTTTCCCGTCGCGGTCGTACTTGCCGCTGAGCAGCCCGCCCGCGAGCGGACTCCACACCATCAGGCCGACGCCTTCACTTTGCATCATCGGCACCAGCTCCCGCTCCAGATCGCGCCCGGCAAGGGTGTAATAAGCCTGCAGAGAGGCAAAACGTGCCAGTCCCAGGCGTTCGGAAATCCCGAGTGCCTTCATGATTTGCCAGGCCGCCCAGTTGGAAACGCCTATGTAGCGAACCAGCCCCTGCTGTACCAGCGAATCCAGCGCCCGCAGCGTTTCCTCTATCGGCGTCGCGGGGTCAAAACCGTGCAGTTGGTACAGATCGATATAGTCGAGCTGCAGCCGCTGCAGGCTCTCTTTGACGCTATTTAGCAGATGAAAACGCGATGAACCTCGAGAGTTCGGCCCGGCGGTACCTGTTTCGCCGAATGCTTTGGTGGCCACCACCACATTCTCACGCGGCACATTAAGGTTTTTCAGCGCCTGGCCGGTGATGATTTCCGAACGCCCGCCGGAGTAAACATTGGCGGTATCAATAAAGTTAATCCCGGCCTCCAGCGCGCGTCCAACCAGCTTGTCGGCATCATTTTGCGCGAGCTGGCCTATTTTTCCCCATATACCGTCTTCACCACCAAAAGTCATGGTGCCCAGGCAAAGCTCTGAAACAAACAGGCCGGTATTTCCTAATTTTTTATAACGCATAGCGCTACCTCATGTTCAGGATTTCAGGAAGGAAGAGTGCGGACTGCCAGTTATACGCGTCGCGCACGATTCTGGAATGGGGGATTTCTGCTCATTCCTTGCCTGTTTCTGCCTGAGTGGGCGCTAGCGTAAAAGCAGTAATAAGCCGTAGCCGACCAGCGCGGCCCAAAGCAACATAGGGAGAGAATAGAGATGGAACCGCCACCAGATCCGACGGTCGTTGGCCATACGAAGGGCAATCAAGTTCGCCAGCGAACCCGGCAACAGGCCAAAACCGCCGATATTGACCGCGAAGGCCAACAGCAGCGAAGCTGGCACATAGTTCAGCAGTAAAATGGTGGCAGGCACATTGCTGATGAATTGTGACAGCAAAATACCCAGGCCAAACAACTCGCCAGGAGAGAGTTGCGCCACGCCCTGAAGCGAGTACTGCAGCACCGGAAGTTGGGTGATGAGGTGAACATCAATAAACATCACCATAAATACCACCAGCAGGCTCCAGTCGATACTGAGCAGCACTTTGCGCGCCAACCCCAGGAACCCAAGCGCAATCAGCCCCAGCCCCCAAAACTCAAGCTTAAGCTCCAGGGCCAGAATAAAGACGATGTAAAACGCCAGGCAGCACCAGACCAGCTTAGGCTGCCAGCGGCTGTCATTCACTTCGCCGTGGTAACGCAGCGGTTTTGGCTTGAAACAAAGCCACGCCAACACCAGCAAGCTGGCGGTCATGGCCAGCGCCAGCGGCATCATCTGCCAGGTGAAAGCGCCGAAAGAGAGCCCGGAATGCCCCCACAGTAAGATGTTCTGCGGGTTACCTACAGGCGTGAGCAAAGAGCCGGCGTTGACCGCCAGCGCCTCAAAAATAATCAGCTTACTGCCCGGCACCGAGCAGAGTTTTTTCAGCGTGATGGTGAGAGGCACAATGATGAACAGCGCGACATCGTTAGTCAGGAAGGTCGACAGCGCTGCCGCTGCCGTAACCATAAACAGCGCCAGCTGCCGCTCGTTGGCAAACCGCGCCACCATCTTGCGCCCCAGCACCTCGAAATAACCGCTCAGCTCGACGCCCTTGGTCAACATCATCAGCCCGGCCAGGGTAATAATGGTGTGCCAGTCTATGGCGGCGGGCCATAAAGCCGGGCGGAACGGCACCGCCAGGCTCAGGGCGACGCCGATTAACAACAATAAATGCAGGAATCGATCGCGCAGGAACGGCTGCGCAAGACGCAGCAGCATGTTTAACCGATGCCTCGCTCTGCGCTGAATTTGCGGAAAGCCTCCAGCGTCTCTTCGCTGACGTGGTGTTCCACACCTTCGGCATCAATACGCGCGGTCTCCGGGCTGATGCCCAGTGCGAGGAAGAAGTTTTCAACAATCTGGTGCCGTTCCCGGCTCTGCTGCGCCAGTTTTTCACCTTCCGGCGTTAAAAAGACGCCGCGCCATGGGATCTGCTCAATCAGCCCGACGGACGCCAGGCGTTTTAGCATCTTGGCAACCGTCGGCTGGGAAACGCCGAGCCGGGCTGCCATATCTACCTGGCGAACTTCACCCACTTCATGAATCAAATCCGAAATCAGCTCAACATAATCATCAATTAACTCGCGGCGGTGCGCCTCGCGTACCTGCCTGAAGCCCTCAACATGCTCTTCAATATTCGGTAATGGCGTCACTTTTTCGCTGTTCTTTTGCCCTGCCCGACGGCTCATAGTGCTTCCTCTTCCAGTGGCGCGGCGTCGTCATCTGACGACGGAAGGCTTTATTGTAAACCAGCATTGCTCATCCACAAAAAATTAACGAAATAGCCATGGCTATAAAATATAGCCTGTGCTATACCTGTATGTAATGCAGTCAGGCTTGTTTACGGAAAAACGGTCGCACGGCTAACAGGAGGACGCTATGAACGAATTTAAGAGGTGCATCAACGTGTTTACACAATCTCCCTTCCAGGTACGCTTAATGCTGCTGAACATGATTTGTGATTGGGTTGCCGGTAAACCCCAGCAGAAAGAAGAAAAACAACAATAACGCCAGGCCACGCCGCCTGGCGACTTTGTTCAGCGTTCCGCGCGAACGATCATCCTTTTGTCACAATTCCCCTGCAAAATCCCCGTTAATGGCTACTCTGGCCGAGCTTTAACCCCATCATTTGTCGGATTTGCAATCAGCTTCGCAAAACCTCGCTCTGTTATCAGTTGATATTCTTATCTTACGGCTCTATCTTCTTGCAGCCCTGCACATGAAGCGGCTCGCAGATGCGGTGCAATTCCCCTTCGTTTCCGTCTGTCAGGCAGGCTCTGCCCTTATCGCCAGGGTCACCGCATGGCGTTTTGCAAGACCATAATAAAGATGAATGTAACGGTTAAAGATACCCTGACTGCGCGCGGAATCGCACTGAATCCGTGGGCAGGTTTCTATTTTCTGCAGTCTCTGCTGATAAACTTCGCGCTGGGCTATGCCTTCAGCCTGCTTTACGCCATTGCCTTTAGCTGCGTCCTTATGCTGCTGTGGCGCACCGCTCCCAGCGTCCAGAAAATCCTGCTTGGGCTTTGCAGCCTCGTGGCAGCCATGTACTTCCCGTTCGGCCAGGCCTACGGCTCGCCCAACTTCAATACTCTGCTGGCGCTGCATTCAACCAACTTTGAAGAATCCACGGAAATCATGACCATCTTCCCGTGGTACAGCTACGTGGTGTCTCTCTTTATTCTCGCCCTTGGGGTGATGGCGCTGCGCCGCAAACGTGAAGAAAAACGCGCCTGGGGTCATTTCGATAGCTTATGTCTCGCCGTCAGCGTGGTCTGTTTTTTTGTCACGCCGGTAACCAACCTAGCCTACGGCGGCGTGTTTAAATTTAAAGATACTGGCTACCCGGTGGTGCGCTTCGTGAAAGATGTCGTGGTCAACAACCACGAAGTTATCGAGGAGCAGGCGCGCATGAAAGAACTGTCGCAGCAAAAAGACTCCTGGAACGTAGTGTCGGTGCAGCCTAAATACCATACCTACGTCGTAGTGATTGGCGAGAGCGCCCGCCGCGATGCGCTGGGAGCCTTTGGCGGCCACTGGGACAACACGCCCTTTGCAAGCCAGGTCAAAGGCAATCTGTTTATGGACTACGTCTCCGCCAGCGGCTCAACGCAAAAATCGCTGGGGCTGACGCTGAACCGGGTCGTCGACGGCAAACCCCAGTATCAGGACAATTTTGTTACCCTGGCAAACCGCGCGGGCTTCCAGACCTGGTGGTTCTCAAACCAGGGCCAAATCGGCGAATACGATACCGCCATCGCCAGCATCGCCAAACGCGCTGACGAAGTGCAGTTTTTGAAAAATGGGGATTTTGAGGCGGATAAAAACACTCGCGATGAAGCCCTGTTAAAAATGACGGCCCAGGTGTTTGCTACTCAGCGCAACACGCCGCAGCTGATTGTGCTGCATTTGATGGGTTCGCACCCGCAGGCCTGCGATCGCACTCAGGGGAAATACAAAGATTTTGTGCAATCTAAAGAGACATCCTGCTATCTCTACAGCATGACGCAAACCGACGACTTGCTAAAACAGCTTTATCTGCAGTTACAAAACACCGGGAACAGCTTCTCAATGGTCTATTTCTCCGACCACGGCCTGGCGTTCAAAGAGCGCGGCACCGACGTGCAATATCTGGCGCACGACGATAAGTTCCAGCAAAATTTCCAGGTGCCATTTATGGTGTTGTCGAGCGATGACACCGCGCACCGGCTAATCAAAGCACGCCGCAGCGCCAATGATTTCCTCAACTTCTTCTCTGCGTGGACGGGGATTAAGGCGAAAGAGCTTACGCCGAAGTACAAATTTATTTCCGAGCAAAAGGCCGGGCCCGTCTGGATAACCAACTTCAACCTGAAGAAAGTGGACTATACTCATCTGCAGACGGATATGTTTGAGACCAGGACACGTTAACTTTTGCCGGTTAACCGATAAAAAAAATCCGCCACTTGGGCGGATTTTTTATTTCTATCCCGAAAGGGATATTAGAAGCGGTAGCCTACGCCAGCGATCCAGGTGCCAACGTCAACGCTACGAATACGGCTCTGCTCGTAGGAGAAGTCCAGAGCAACGTTTTCGATTGGGTTGAACTGCAGGCCAGCACCGTAGGAGAAGCCGTAGTCGCTAACGGAATCGTGAGCGCCTGGGAATTGAGTCGCCTGGAATTTACCGTAGCCAACACCCACTACACCGTAGATGCTTGCCCAGTCGTTGATGCGGTAAGCAGGACCAGCGGTGATGCCGTAGTACTGGCCTTTGGTGTACACGTCGTTAGAAGTGTCACTTTTCTGGGTGTAGGTGAAGGAGCCGATGTAGCCCAGCGGGGTATCATTTTCGTAGCGGTATTTCAGGTTGAAACCGCCAGCTTTGTTAGCAACGCCCTGCATATCGCTCTGAGCATAACCACCGGTTACGGTGCTGGTTGCTGCAGATGCGGTACCTACGGAGACGGCCAGAACACAGGCCAGTGCTGAAAGACATGCAATTTTTTTCATAATATCCACCTCAAATGTGCTTCAAGTAAGTCCTAAGTTTTAAATATAACAAAACCATGACAGAAACTCTTCGCCAATTGTGTTGTCTAACGATCTTTTTCCTGTAACATAACATTTCCACTACATGCTAAATCACTAAAAAATCAGGAAAATACCGCTTCGCGACGGCAAATTTTAATCCCTTTAATAACATCGTCATTCAGATAATTCTGGAATTATTTTTGACACAAACTGACAAAAGCCCCCGGATCGTACTCCACGCCATGAGAATTTTTCTTAATGAAAGTTCAACCAGCCATAACTTAATCCTTTAGACTGGGCAGACTTTTATTTTCTTGACCAAACATAGACAAATACTGACAAGGTACAGGATGCCGCAAACCTCCCGTAATATGCCGCGCTGGCTGCCGATCGTAGTTTTACTTATCGCCATGACCTCGATTCAAAGCGGCGCCTCGCTGGCGAAATCATTATTCCCGCTAATCGGTCCCCAGGGCGTCACTTCGCTGCGCCTGTTTTTAGGCACTCTTATTCTCGCGGTGATTTTTAAACCCTGGCGCCTGCGTTTTAAGCCAGAGCAACGCCTGCCTTTACTGTTTTATGGGCTGGCGCTGGGCAGCATGAATTACCTCTTTTATGTCTCTCTGCGCACGGTACCGCTGGGCATCGCGGTGGCGCTGGAGTTTACCGGGCCGCTTGCCGTGGCGCTTTTTGGCTCACGCCGTGCCGTGGACTTTATCTGGGTGGTGCTGGCGGTGGCCGGACTGTGGTTCCTGCTTCCCCTCGGCCAGGACATCTCCCAGGTAGATTTGACCGGTGCTGCCTGCGCCCTCGGGGCCGGTGCCTGCTGGGCTATCTACATTATTGCCGGGCAAAAAGCGGGCGCTGAGCACGGCCCCGCCACGGTCGCGTTTGGTTCTCTGATTGCTGCTATTATCTTTGTCCCCCTGGGCGCCTGGGAAGCCACCAGCTCGCTGCTGCAGTGGTCGCTGCTGCCCGTCGGCCTGGCCATTGCCGTGCTTTCCACGGCGCTGCCTTATTCGCTGGAGATGATTGCGTTAACCCGACTCCCTACCCGCACCTTTGGCACACTCATGAGCCTTGAGCCTGGCCTTGCGGCCCTGTCAGGTATGCTGTTCCTCGGGGAGCACCTGACCCTGGTACAATGGCTGGCTCTGCTCTCCATCATCGCAGCATCGGTGGGATCAACGCTGACCATGAAACGCGAAGCACAGATTAAAAACGTCGACATAAATTAATCTGTTGCCCTGCATTTAATGCGGTGATAATTGCCGCATTAAATGATGTATCCGTAATCAAGCACTTATATTCCCGTCAACTGTAATACTCAATAAGAATTATTTTCTTTTCGCCGTCATATTTATTCATGATTTTTGACATAAATTAAGAACACTCAATAACCAGCTGTTAAATAACAAATTAATCTTTTCCATTTTTCTCTTACTATCGGTTTGATAGGTATTACCCTCACCAGCAAAGTAAAAAAGTGGTGCTATACTTATCCCCGGTAATTCATTGGGACACCAACATCAAGAGGATGAAAGATTATGAGTACCGCTAAACTGGTAAAAACTAAATCTACAAACCTGCTATATACCCGCAATGATGTAAAAGACAGCGAGAAAAAAGCCACTATCGAGCTGCTGAATCGCCAGGTCGTCCAGTTCATCGACTTGTCGCTGATTACCAAGCAGGCTCACTGGAATATGCGCGGAGCTAACTTTATTGCCGTGCACGAAATGCTGGACGGCTTCCGTACGGCGCTGACCGAGCACCTGGACACCATGGCAGAACGTGCCGTGCAGCTTGGCGGCGTGGCGTTGGGCACCACTCAGGTGATCAACAGCAAAACTCCGCTGAAAAGCTATCCGCTGGACATTCACACCGTTCAGGAGCACCTGAAAGAGCTGGCCGATCGCTATGCCATCGTGGCGAACGATGTGCGTAAAGCCATTGGTGAAGCAAAAGACGAGGATACCGCAGATATTTTCACCGCCGCTTCCCGCGATCTGGACAAATTCCTGTGGTTCATTGAGTCCAATATCGAGTAACCAGAGCATTTTCCTATGGCTCCTCCTCCGCCCGGGGGCGGAGCCTGCACCAAAACAGCGCAGACCATCGATTAATTCATAGCCCAAAGTTAATAAAATGTAATAATCACCTCACACAATCGTTAACGAATGATTGTTTTGTCCACTGATTTCGCGGTAAAACTAACCCCTACCCTGCCGGCTCATTTTGCGCACCAAAATGGTGCACCATAACGGTGCGTTATGACCTGCTTGCAACGCTCAATGTGCAATGTTAAATAATCACATCCTTGCAAAACAGTAAGTTGCAAATTTGGCACGATTCTTTCATGAGTCGCCGCTGACGCAGGGGATCGCCCCGTGGATTAACAAAGGAAATGCTATGAAGTCGATTTTGAAAGTTTCACTGGCTGCACTTACCCTGGCTTTCGCTGTATCTTCCCATGCCGCTGATAAAAAACTGGTCGTTGCGACCGACACCGCGTTCGTTCCTTTTGAATTTAAACAAGGCGATCAGTATGTCGGCTTTGACGTGGACCTGTGGGCGGCTATCGCCAAAGAATTGAAGCTGGACTATACCCTGAAGCCAATGGACTTCAGCGGCATCATCCCTGCCCTGCAAACCAAAAACGTGGACCTGGCACTGGCCGGGATCACCATCACTCCTGAGCGCGAAAAAGCGATCGACTTCTCCGACGGCTACTACAAAAGCGGCCTGCTGGTGATGGTCAAAGCCAATAACAACGACATCAAAAGCGTGAAAGATCTGGACGGTAAAGTGGTTGCTGTTAAAGGCGGCACCGGCTCCGTTGATTACGCAAAAGCTAACATCAAAACCAAAGACCTGCGTCAGTTCCCGAACATCGATAACGCCTACATGGAACTGGGCACCAACCGCGCTGACGCGGTTCTGCACGACACGCCAAACATCCTGTACTTCATCAAAACCGCCGGTAACGGTCAGTTCAAAGCGGTAGGTGAGTCTCTGGAAGCTCAGCAGTACGGTATCGCCCTGCCTAAAGGCAGCGACGAACTGCGCACCAAAATCAACGGCGCGCTGAAAACCCTGAAAGAGAACGGCACGTACAACGAAATCTACAAAAAATGGTTCGGTACCGAGCCTAAATAATAATTCTAAGTATGAGTAAGACCTGAGGGGCGCCTTTCGCCCCTCTTATTATTAAACGCCTCTCACGCTACAAGGCCCCGGCCTGAAGCCCGAAGAGGTGAACCACGGTAGACAACAGGAACACATCATGCAGTTTGACTGGAGCGCCATTTGGCCTGCAATTCCCATCTTGTTTGAAGGCGCTAAGATGACCCTATGGATTTCTATCCTGGGTCTTTGCGGCGGTTTAGTAATTGGTTTAGTGGCGGGCTTTGCTCGTACCTACGGCGGCTGGATTGCCAACCACGTAGCGCTTGTTTTCATCGAAGTGATTCGCGGCACGCCAATTGTGGTGCAGGTGATGTTTATCTACTTCGCCCTGCCGATGGCCTTTACCGATCTGCGTATCGATCCGTTCAGCGCGGCGGTCGTCACCATCATGATCAACTCCGGAGCCTACATCGCGGAAATCACCCGTGGGGCTGTGCTCTCAATTCATAAAGGCTTCCAGGAAGCGGGCCTTGCGCTTGGGCTGTCAAAACGTGAAACCATCCGTCACGTGATTATGCCGCTGGCGCTGCGCCGTATGCTGCCGCCGCTGGGTAACCAGTGGATCATCAGCATCAAAGACACCTCGCTGTTCATCGTTATCGGTGTAGCAGAGCTGACTCGTCAGGGTCAGGAAATTATCGCCGGTAACTTCCGCGCGCTGGAGATTTGGAGCGCCGTTGCGGTCTTCTATCTGATTATTACCCTGGTGCTGAGCTTCGTGCTGCGTCGCCTTGAAAGAAGGATGAAAATCCTGTGATTGAATTTAAAAATGTCTCCAAGCACTTTGGCCAAACCCAGGTGCTGCACAACATTGACCTGAACATCAAACAGGGTGAAGTGGTGGTGATTATCGGGCCAAGCGGCTCCGGCAAATCAACCCTGCTGCGCTGCATCAACAAGCTGGAAGAGATCACCAGCGGCGACCTGATTGTTGACGGCCTGAAAGTGAACGATCCGAAGGTAGACGATCGCCTGATCCGTCAGGAAGCTGGCATGGTGTTCCAGCAGTTCTACCTGTTTCCGCACCTGACGGCGCTGGAAAACGTCGCCTTCGGCCCGATTCGCGTCCGCGGCATGAAAAAAGACGCCGCGGAGAAGCTGGCGAAAGAGCTGCTGGCGAAGGTTGGCCTGGCGGAACGCGCGCATCACTATCCGTCAGAGCTTTCTGGCGGCCAGCAGCAGCGTGTGGCTATTGCCCGTGCCCTTGCCGTGAAGCCGAAGATGATGCTGTTTGATGAACCAACGTCGGCCCTCGACCCGGAACTGCGTCATGAAGTGCTGAAAGTGATGCAGGACCTGGCCGAAGAAGGCATGACCATGGTGATCGTGACCCACGAAGTCGGCTTTGCCGCGAAAGTGGCTTCTCGCCTGATCTTTATCGACAAAGGTCGCGTGGCGGAAGACGGCAACCCACAAGAACTTATCGACAACCCGCCGAGCCCGCGTCTGCGCGAGTTTCTGCAGCACGTCGCATAACGCCTGACTCAGGGCGGCAAATTCCAGCCGCCCTGATTTTTCTGGAATCATCCCGCTTTTCTCCTCGCCAAAATCTCAGCCACTATACTTACTCCTTTGTCAGATTTTCTCAGTCCGGAGGAGCGCTGTGCGATGGATCCTGATATTACTGTTTAGCCTGATGAGCCTGCCCGGCCATGCAGTCACCTTACCCGCTGCCGCCGTTGCCGCCTCGACATCCCAGGGCAGCGCCGCACAAACAGAACCCAGCGTAGAAGAAAAGAAAAAAGCGTACTCGGCGCTCGCCGACGTGCTGGACAACCCAAAGTCCCGGAGTGAACTCATCGAGCAGCTTCGCAAAGTCGCCGCTGACGGCACCTCACAGACCATGCCGGTTATTGCCCCACCGGATACGCTCACTGAAGATAAAACCGTGCTCGAAAACGTCACCGACGTCAGCCGCCGCTATGGGGGAGAACTTACGCAGCGTTTTGAGCTGCTCCAGCAAAATATCGCCAGCGCACCGAGGAAAGCCTTTAACCAGCAGACTTTCTTCAATGCGCTGAGCCACTTCGCGATGCTCGCCAGCGCCGTTTTTGTGTTCTATTTCTTGCTTCGCGCCGGCGTCAGGCCGCTGTGGGCCAAAATGGGCGACTGGGGACGAAGAAAAAACCGCGATCATACCAACTGGCTTCACCTGCCGGTGACCATCCTCGGCGCCTTTGCGGTGGACATCCTGCTGCTGGCGTTAACGCTATTCGTCGGGCAGCTCCTGAGTGACAAAATGAACGCAGGCAACGCCACTATCGCGCGCCAGCAGGGGCTATTTCTTAATGCCTTTGGGCTTATCGAGTTCTTCAAGGCTGTTCTGCGCCTCATTTTCAGCCCGCGTTTCCCGGCGCTACGCCCCTTCCCCATTGGCGACCAGGGCGCCCGCTACTGGAGTATTCGCCTTTCCTGGCTAAGTACCATCATCGGCTACGGGTTATTGGTGGTGGTGCCGATTCTCGCCAATCAGGTCAACGCCCAGATCAGCGCCATGGTTAACGTGGTGGTCATGCTACTGATTACCGTCTGGGCGCTATATCTGATTTTTCACAACAAACGCGCCATCCAGCAAAGCCTGATTCACCTGGCAGATCGCTCAATGAGCTTCTTTAGCCTGTTTATTCGTGCTTTTGCGCTCATCTGGCACTGGCTCGCTTGTCTCTATTTTGTGGTGCTGTTTTTCCTTTCGCTTTTCGATCCGGGCAACAGCCTGAAATTTATGATGGGCGCCTCACTGCACAGCCTGACCATCATCGGCGTGGCGGCGTTTATCTCCGGCATGCTTTCGCGCTGGATAGCAAAAACCATCACCCTTTCTCCACAGGTGCAGCGCAATTACCCCGAGCTGCAAAAGCGTCTTAATGGCTGGATCTCCGTCTCGCTGAAGCTGGCACGTATTCTTACCGTTTGCGTCGCAGTCATGCTGCTGCTGGACGCCTGGGGGCTTTTCGATGTCTGGCAATGGCTCACTGAGGGTGCGGGAGAAAAAACCGTCGATATACTGATCCGCATTGTACTGATCCTTTTCTTCTCGGCGGTAGGCTGGACGCTGCTGGCAAGCCTGATCGAAAACCGCCTTGAGTCGGATATCCACGGCCGCCCGATGCCAAGCGCGCGAGCCCGCACGCTGCTAACGCTGTTCCGTAACGCGCTGGCCGTGGTGATCAGCACCATCACCATCATGATCTTGCTTTCTGAAATCGGCGTGAACATCGCACCTCTGCTGGCGGGGGCGGGGGCGCTGGGGCTAGCGATAAGCTTTGGTTCGCAAACCCTGGTGAAGGATATTATTACCGGGATATTCATTCAGTTTGAAAATGGGATGAATACCGGCGACTACGTCACCATCGGCGCGATTACAGGCACAGTCGAGAAAATGTCGATTCGTTCGGTGGGCGTACGCCAGGATACGGGGGCTTACCATATTATTCCGTGGTCATCGATAACGACCTTCGCCAACTTTGTCCGCGGGATTGGCTCTTTCGTCGCGAACTACGACGTCGACAGGCAGGAGGACGTGGACAACGCCAACCGGGTACTGAAAGAAGCCGTGGACGCGCTGATGGGCCAGGAAGATATTCGTCTGCTGGTCATTGGCGAGCCGTTGTTCTCAGGCATTGTGGGGCTGACGAACCAGGCCTTCACAGTACGCGTGACCTTTACCACCCTGCCGCTAAAACAGTGGACGGTGCGCTACGCGCTCGACGGAATGGTCAAAAAACACTTTGATGAAGCGGGCATCAGGCCCCCGGTGCAAACCGTGCAGGTCATGCAGCCGGGTGCCGATGCAGCACAGGCGCAACAGGCCACAGAGGCGGCGGCCGGCGCGCTGCCGCCCACCAGCACAGCCAACTAATCATTTCCCGCGGGTTTTCGCCCAGCGTGCGCGCTGGGCATCATCCATAAAGCTCCAGGCAATAAAACGGCTCTGTTTTTGCCCCTGTGCCATCTCTTTTTTCACCACTTTCACCACGCCGTTTTCCTGCATCACGCGGTACAGCGCAGGCAGGTTTTCACCTTTTGAAACCAGCGACGTAAACCACAGCACCTGGCGGCCAAACGCTTTACTTTCTTTGATCATCTGGCTGACGAAGGCCACTTCGCCCCCCTCGCACCACAGCTCCTGCTCACGACCACCAAAGTTCAGCGCGGCGCTTGCGTCCTGGCCAAGATTGCGGCGCTTACGCTCGCTGCCGCTGCGGGCCGCCTCGACTGAATCGTGGAATGGCGGATTACATAGCGTGGCATCATAGGTTTCATTTTTGTGGATGATGCCGTCCAGAATGCAGCCAGCATTTTTCTGGCGACGGAGACGGATCATGCGGCTAAGCCCAGGATTGCCGTCTACAATTTGCTGCGCGCTGCGAAACGCATCGCCGTCCAGCTCAGAGCCGGTAAAGCGCCAGCCGTATTCGTGCTGCCCGATGAGCGGATAAATACAGTTCGCGCCGACGCCGATATCCAGGACGGAAGCCTGGGCAGGTACAACGCCGCCGTTGCCTTCCGCCAGCAGGTCGGCCAGATGGTGAATATAGTCCGCCCGGCCCGGCACTGGCGGGCAAAGGTACCCTTCGGGGATATCCCACTGCTTAACCTGATAAAAATGCGCCAACAGCGCCTGGTTCAGCGCCTTCACCGCCAGCGGATTTGCGAAGTCAACGGTTGTGTCGCCGTGCGGCCCCGGGCGTAAAAACTCCGCCAGCGCCGGGCTGCTCGCGGTTAATGCGGCAAAGTCATAGCGGCTACGGTGACGGTTACGCGGGTGCAAACCAGGTTTGGTATCGGCAGGGGTTTTCATTGGGGCTTCTCCTTGTGTGGCCGCGTAAGATACTCTGCTCTCCGCGTCGGGTAAATACATCGCTGACGATTTGACCTTTCCAACATGAATTCAGGTGCGTAATGAGTAAAAAACGTTATTACTACGAGCCCTCGGAAGGCCACGGTTTACCACACGATCCGCTGAACGCCATTGTCGGGCCGCGCCCAATCGGCTGGATTTCCTCCTGCAACCTGCAGGGCCAGCGCAATCTCGCGCCGTACAGCTTCTTTAACTGCTTTAACTATCGTCCACCGATCATTGGTTTTTCCAGCACCGGCTGGAAAGACAGCGTCCAGAACATCCTCGACACCAAAGAATTCGTCTGGAACCTGGCCACGCGCCCGCTGGCAGAACAGATGAATGAAACCTCCGTCACGCTCCCCAGAGGAGAAGATGAGTTCCAGCGAGCGGGCCTGACGCCAATAGCAGGCACCAAGGTCAGCGCCAGCCTGGTGGCTGAAAGCCCGGTCAACTTTGAATGCCGCCTGTCGCAGTGCATTCGCCTGACCTCTGCCGACGGCGACGAGCTGAACAGCTGGCTGGTGCTGGGGGAAGTGGTTGCCGTACACATCGACGAACACCTGCTTATCGACGGCATCTACCAGACCGCGCTGGCGCAACCCGTGCTGCGGGCCGGAGGGCCAACCGCCTATTACACGGTTGATGAATCACAGCGTTTTGACCTGGTTCGCCCCGACGCGCGCTAAACCAGAAAAAAACAAATAAAATCAGCCACCTGGTTGTGGCTTTTTTGTCAGCATTTGGTCAAGTTTTATCGTTCAAAAAACACGCACAAGTCCATCAGTTTTTTGCGCCATCGCCTGCCCAAAGGGGAACTAGACTGTAATTGTCAGACAACAAAAAGGTGTTTTGCTCTCAACGCTCAAGAGGATGTAAAGATGAAAAAACTGCTGTATTTCTCTGCGGTTATCTCTCTTGCTGCACTGCCTTTTGCCTCCATGGCAGCCCAGGAAATGAGTAACGCAAACGTCGGACAGATGCAACCTTTTGGTACCGTCACCGCCAAAGCGTCTAACCTTGACGATCTCCAGGCTAAACTGGCTGAAAAAGCGAAGGAACAGGGTGCAACCGGCTATGTAATTAACTCCGCCGGCGGCGATAACCGCCTGTACGGCACCGCCACTATCTACAAATAGCCCGCGTTCCAGCCAACATAATGCCCTGCTTTGCGGGGCATTTTTATGGCACCTTCACCCTCAAACCATTTAAGCAATCATATGATACTTATGTGGCTCATCTGTGAATTAACTCACTTTATTAGCTCCGAACAACCACTAAGGTAGAAGCACGCAAGAATTGTCTCTTGTGATTACTTACGGAGCGGTAAAATGAAAAACCTGATGGCCGCATTAGAAGCCCGGCTGATGCCGCTGGCTGCCAAAATGGCGCAGCAGCGCCACCTCGGCGCCATTCGCGACGCCTATATCTCGTTCATGCCGTTTATTATCGTTGGTTCCATTCTGCTGGTGATCTCGTCCTTCCCAAGTACCCATTACCAGCAGTTTATGGCTTCTGTTTTTGGTGAGGGGTGGTCCACCACCGTTGAGATCCCTTTTAACGCCATCTTCTCTACGATGGCGGTGTTTATCAGTTTTCTGGTGGCCTACCGGCTGGCGGAACGCTACGACATCGACAGAATGTCATCGGGCATTTTGTCCCTCTCCTGCTTTCTGATCCTCACGCCTTTTGCGAAACACCCGGACGTCGGCAACCTGATCCCGATGGAATGGCTGGGATCGAAGGGGCTGTTTGTGGCGATGCTAGGTGCGCTGGCGAGCACGGAGCTTTTTGCCTGGATGCTGCGCCAGAACTGGGTGATCAAAATGCCGGACGGCGTCCCACCGGCGGTGCAAAAATCCTTTGCCGCCCTCATCCCTTCGCTGCTGATTCTGATTGTCGCCCTGGCGGTTCGCGTCCTGTTTGCCAAAACCGACTACCACACCATTCACCAGTTCGTGTATGAAGTGCTGGCGACGCCGATTCGCCACTTCGGCACCTCTTACATTGGCGCACTGTTCACCTGTTTCAGCATCACCAGCCTGTGGTCGGTGGGGATCAACTCCGGCTCGATGGTCAACGGCATCCTCCGTCCGTTCTGGATGGAAAACCAAATGGATAACCTGGCCGCTACGCAGGCCGGGATGCCTCCCCCGCACGTAGTGACGGAACAGTTCTACGACATGATCTGGATGGGCGGCGCGGGCGCTACATTGTCTCTGGTGATTGCTATGCTGCTGTTTGCCCGCAGCCAGCACATCAAAAACGTTTCGCGCCTGGCCGTCGGCTCCTCCATCTTCAACATTAACGAGCCGGTGCTGTTTGGCCTGCCGGTCATCATGAACCCCGTCATGCTGATCCCGTTCAACCTTGTGCCGCTGGTGCTGGTCACCGTGCAGTACATCGCGATGTCCATTGGCATGGTAGCCACCACCACCGGGGTGTATATCCCCTGGACGCTGCCGCCGGTATTAAGCGGATTTATCGTCACCGGCCACCTGAGCGGCGCGGTTATCCAGATAATCAACCTGTGCATCGGGGCGCTGATTTATCTGCCGTTCCTGAAAGTGGTCGACCGGCAATATCGGGCCAATGAATCACCGGCTCAAGTGACTGAACGTAAACCCGCCACGGAGTAGTTAAACATGACGTTAGCAGCAAACTGGGGAACGATCGCCACCTGGCGTATGGCATGGGAAGGGATAGGTGAAGCGGCTGAACGGCTGCAGCAAGGCAGTTCGGCGAGCGATGCCGTCGTGCACGCGGTTAAATGCGTGGAAGATTACCCCTTCTATAAATCGGTCGGTTATGGCGGCCTGCCGAATGAACAAGGCGAAGTCGAACTCGACGCCGCCTTTATGGACGGTACCAGCCTCGCGCTCGGTGCCGTGGCGGGGGTAAAAAATATTGCCAATCCGATTCTGGTGGCCAAAGCCCTGAGCGAAGAGCGCTTCAACAGTTTTATGGTCGGCCAGGGTGCCGAAGCGTGGGCCAAAGATCGGGGTTTTGAAAGCAAAACCATGCTGACCGAGCGCGCGTACAACCATTACCTGAGGCGCAAGCGTGAAACACTGGATCGCGGCTTAAGCCCGTACACCGGGCACGACACCGTGGGGGTTATCGCCCTTGACGGCCAGCAAAGAATGTCCGTCGCCACCTCCACCAGCGGCCTGTTTATGAAACGCCCTGGCCGGGTGGGCGATTCCCCGGTCTCCGGCTCCGGCTTCTACGCAGACAGCGAAGTGGGTGCCGCGACGGCGACCGGCCTCGGGGAAGACCTGATGAAAGGCTGTATCAGCTATGAAATCGTCAGCCGCATGGCGCGCGGCATGTCTCCCCAGCGCGCGGCTGAGTCCGCCGTGTACGATCTTGAAGCCCGACTGATTGCCCGCTACGGCCGGGCAGGCGACCTGTCCGTCGTCTGCATGAACAACCGGGGCGAATACGGCGCGGCGACAACCATCGACAACTTCTCCTTCTCTGTTGCCACTCCAGCGCAGCCCGCCCAGGTGTTTCTCACTACCAGGGACGGCAACCGCACGGTCATCCGCCCGGCAGACAGCGAATGGTTGGACGCCTATAAGCAGCGCATCACCGCGGAGGTAATCCAATGAAATGTATACTCGTTTCACCCGATGCAGCCTTTAACAACGCTCATCTTATCTTGTGGGACACTTCCCTAAGCCGCTGGCCAAACGCCCTGCAATCCTTGCTGGAAGAGATGTCAACCCACGATGAACCGCAAACCACCACCTTTGGTTTACGGGGTATCTGTGCGCGGCTGTCGCTGCTGCCTTCAGCAGAAATCACTCAGCCAGCCGTACTTCGCCAGCTGCTTTCCGCCGCCGAAGCGCTGCTGCCCTCCCCTGTTTTGCAGCCCGTGGCGCTGGATCTCGCAGGCTTTAATCTGGCGGATGAAACCACCTTTGTTCGCCTGCGCACGCTGCTGATTGCCCTCCTCAACCGCTTCTATCAGCTGCCGCAGCTGGGCTATCGCGAAGACGAACCGCAAAGCAATGGCGAGCTGTGGTTGATTACCGAACCCAATAATGCGCTGGCTCGCCGTCTGGCTTCCCAGGCCGAAGCCATCGCGCAGGGCATGCTGCTCTCTCGCCAGTTGGCGGATTTACCCGCGCTGAATTGTCGGCCACAGGATGTGGCGCTGCGGGCGGAAACCTGGGCCCGCCAACACCCGCAAACCCAGTGCGAGATTCTGGACGAGCAGGCCATTTTTGACCACGGACTCGGCTGCCTGCACGCCACGGGAAAAGGCAGCGTCAACCCTCCCCGGCTGGTGACGCTGCGCTGGCAGGGTGCCAGCGAAGAAGCGCCAGTTTACGCCCTCGTCGGGAAAGGGATCACCTTCGATACCGGCGGAATGTGGCTGAAAGAAGGTGAAGGCATGCGCACCATGAAATATGACATGTGCGGCGCGGCAGTGGTGTTCGGCATGATGGAAACGGTGAAGCGTCTTAAGCTGCCTATTAACGTCGTGGCCCTTATGGCGCTGGCGGAAAACATGCCCGGCAGCACGGCGATGATGCCGGGTGACGTCGTGCGCTCCTACTCGGGGGCCAGCGTCGAAATTATTAATACCGACGCCGAAGGGCGGCTGGTTCTCGCCGACGCGCTCAGCTACGCCGCAGCGCGTTTTAAGCCCGTCGAAATGATCGACGTCGCCACGCTGACCGGCGCGGTGGTCAAAGCGCTGGGCTACGATATTTCGGGCTTAATGAGTAACAATGAAGCCCTAAGCCAGCGCCTGCAGCAGGCAGGTAGCCTGACACAGGATCGCGTCTGGCCGCTGCCGCTGGACGAAAGCTTTGACGGTCAGGTCAAAAGCGTCATTGCCGACTACACCAACACGCCACCCAACAACGCCGCCATTGCGGTGTCCGCCGCCCAGTTCCTGAGTAAGTTCTGCCCCCAGCGTCCGTGGGCACATCTGGACGTCAGCGGCACCGCGCTGTCGCGTGGGAAATTCACCCAGGCCAGCGGCCGCCCGGCACATTTGCTGACGCAGTATTTCCTGTCGCTGTGTGAAGGGAAATAGCGTTGCCATGAATTAAACGCCCCAATGGGGCGCTTCGACGACTGGCAAGCCTCTGACCAGAGAAGAAATATCAGGCCTCATGTTAAAAAAACAGGAAAATCAATTTGTTGATTTTCGGCTGATAACCACAAAGAGGGAAAAACCACGCTTTTTCTCTCTTTGTCAGCAACCTAAAGCGCCCCAATGGGGCGCTTTAACGATGGGAATGATGAAGTTTCAGCCACGCCTCGGGCGTCAGGTTTTTCAGCCTGCTGCGGATAATCCTTTTATTGAGCAGATCTTCAAACTCCAGCAGCACCGCCCCCAGCCCCAGCCGCTTATCAAAGCGCTCGCCGTTCAGCAGCGCTTCCAGCGCCTGGTGGTAATTGCCCTGCCCGGCCTTTTCCAGCCAGGCTTCCTGCTCCACAGCCTGTAAAGGCACGCCCAGTTCCCCTGCAAGCTTGTGCGTAAAAGAGCAAGATTTTGTCGTTAAAGAAAGTACGGCGAGCGGCAACCCTTCCCGCAAAAAGCCCACCAGCGGCTCAGCCACCTCTTCACTGCCGCGCTCGCGCAGCGCAACGGCCATATAGCCGGAGGTTCTTTCACTGAACACCAGCAGTTCACCTTGCTTATGGCTAATCGTCTCCGGCAGCGAGAAGGTATCCAGCGTAAAATGGCCCGGCGTCTGGCTGAGCGTTGGCTTAGCCATGCGCGACAGCTGCCAGTTTTGCAGCATACGGCTGACGCTTGCGCGGGAAATCCCCTGCTGAATCAGTAAGCGAGCAGCTTCGAGAAGTTCATCGAGGGAAAGCGCCAGGCGCACGCGCAGGAAGATCAGCATCGATTCCTGCTCGTGACTTAACGCCCGATGAATGGTATTCGGCCGGTGAGATTTGTCGTAACAGTCGTCGCGTTTACGCCAGCGCCGGACGGTATCGACCGAAATGTTCAGCTCCTCCGCCAGCTCGCCGTCCGTTTTCGCGGACTCCTGAATGTACTTTCGCGTACGCGGCGTTGTTGTGGCGTTGGAGTGCAGCTTTATCTCCATCGAACCTCATCCGTCGGGTTAAAAAGGAAAGAGAACAGTATAAAAGCTTCCCTGTCAGCTTACTGCGCAAATCATCAAAGTCAGGCTGAAAAAGAGGCGCAAGCGATTGCACATCAGGTAAGACCAGCGCTGGCAAAAAGAGTAGCAAAATGTGCGCAAACTAAGTGTTTCCAGGGTTAACGTCACGCAACGAAATTATTTACTCCGTAATTATCATTTATTTCAATACGTTATAACTAATTCAATTTTTTTGATTAAGGTCGTCAATTCTCTTCGATTTATTCTTCCACAGAAAAGTGTGACCATAATCACATCGACGGAACAACGTCACCTTAACAGAACAACCTGCGAGAATTTAGCCATGAAAACCATCAAATATGCTGTAGCTGCAATTGCTCTTTCTACTCTGTCTTTCGGTGCTTTCGCTGCCCAATCCGTAAACGAAGCCCAGGCGCAGAACCTGAATAAAATTGGCGTTGTTTCCGCCACTGGCGCAACAACTCTGGATGGCCTGGAAGCAAAACTGGCCGCTAAAGCAGAAGCCGCTGGCGCAAGCTCTTACGCGATTACTTCTGCCAACACCGAAGGCCAAATGAGCGGCACCGCGGTTATCTACAAATAATCCCGCGCTCAAGTAATACCCTCATCAAGGCCGGTACCCTCATCGGCCTTGATAGCACTACCCTTGTTTAACCCTGATGTTACCCTTGTTTGCCCGCGATGCCTGTCGCGGGCTTTTTTTGTTTAGCATTCAGAATACGTCGGCAACCCGCGCCAGGCCGGCCTCAAGCGTTACAGCCTCTCCGGTAGCAACCAGGCAACAGGCCATCTGAATTTTCAGCGACTGCGGGACCGGCTCAACGCCCGCCACGCAGCGCTCAATCCAGCGGGCAGTGACTTCAGGATCTTTGCCTGATGGCAGCACGACGCCTTCGTGTTCGGCTTGCCGTTCGCTCACGATGCGGGTGCCCTGTCCATCAATCAGCGTTATTTGTGGGCAGCGCAGCGGGTTGGCGTACACTTCACCTTCGGTGCCATGCATTAACAGCCCCCGCCCGCCGATATCAGCAAAAAACTTCGCCACTTTCGGCACATATTCCGGGTGAGAAACGCTGGCCAAACGCAGCGCGGCCTCCTCCTCAAACGGCGTGGCCAGCTTCGCCAGCGTGTGCGCGCTGTTACGCACCCCCATGCGCCAGCGCATTGCCAGCTGGTTTTCCATCGGCGGGCAAAGCGCGCCAATCGGCAGATAGACGGGATGATGAGATTCAAGCTTCGCCTGTGCCTGTCCGGCGTGGCGGGTCGGCTCAATGCCCAGCAGCGTAAAGATGGTTTCCGTCAGCACTCGGGTGGGATCTTCACTCACGCCGTGGATCACAACCGGGTAACCCAGTTTGTTGAGCAAAAGCGCCAGCAGCGGCGTGAGGTTAGCCTGCTTGCGGGCGCCGTTATAGGAAGGAATGACAATCGGCATCGGCTTGCCGGGCGGCGGCGTGAGCGTAATGACATGCTGCTTCATCGCCTCATAAAAACCGAGCATCTCCGCTTCGCCTTCGCCCTTAATACGCAGGGCAATCAGCACCCCGCCCAGCTCAAGGTCAGGCACTTCGCCCTTCAGCATGTGGCTATACAGCCCGCGCGCCGTATCAAAATCGAGATCTCTGGCGTGGTTTTTCCCGCGGCCAATTTCTTTAATGATTTTGCGATAGTCCATCCAGACTCTCCTTGCTATTTCTTGCTCACACGTTTGCGCCGTACAGTGTGTTTCGGCGTCGTTATTATCACTTTTGCTTCCGGCGCGTCGGGCTGTTCAATCGGGAACACCGGCAGCGCGGCCAGCAGACGCTCGCCGTAGCGTTTACTCAGCAGGCGGCGGTCGTAAATGACTATCTCACCATAGCAGGCGTGGCTACGAATTAAACGCCCAACTTGTTGAATCAGATTAAAAGAGGCGCTGGGCAAACTCTGCACTTCAAAAGGATAGCGGTTGAGGCTTTTCAGCCACTCTCCTTCGGTGACCACCACCGGGCTGTCTACCGGCGGGAAGGCAATCTTATGGATGTGCACCTGAGTCAGCAGCTCGCCTTTCAGATCCAGCCCTTCGGCAAAAGATTGCAGGCCAATCAACACGCTGGTTTCCCCGGCCTGAACGCGCTGGCGATGCAGCTCCACCAGACGGTAACGGGGCTGATCGCCCTGCACCAGCAGCATCAGCCGCAGATCGGTGACGTGGGTTAAAAACTGCTGCATGGCGCGGCCGCTGGCGAACAGCACCAGCATCGCTTTATGCTCGCCCTGTGCCAGCTGCGCCCGGAAGAAGGCCGCCATCTCGGCAATATGCTGCGCCTCGTGCTCCATCAGCGGCTCAAAGCGCATTTTGGGGATAACGATTTTCCCTTGCTCAATATGATTAAACGGCGAGTCCAGATGGATAAACCGGTCGCCCGCTTTCTCACGCAGGCCGCTCATCTCCTGCAGGCGATCAAAGCGGTTGAGCGAGCGCAGCGTGGCGGAGGTCACAATCACATGCGGCACTTTGCGCCACAGCATTTTTTCCAGCTGATCGCTGACGCGGATCCCCACGCAGTGGAAGAACAGATGCGGCTGCCCCTCGCGGATTTCACGCGTCACCCACTTCGACACCGGCGCGCCGGAGGCCTGCTCCATCGCCGCCAGCTTCCACAGCTTGCTCTGCGCTTCAAAGAAGCCTAGCGCCCGGTTCATTTGCAGCAGCGCCCGGTGCAGGCGCACGATATCGTGGCTGGCGGTTTTTTCGCTCAAATCGTTGAGCAACGCTTCCGACAGGCCGCGCAGCGCCTCCATCAGCTTCGCGAGGCGCTGGCAAATCACCATGATCTCTTCGGGCAGGACGCCCATTTCAAAGCGGTGTTCGCCTTCCCGTTCCCCCGGCAGCCAAAGGCTAACGATCGCGTTAAACGACTGCAGCAGCTCATACACTTCGTCGCAGTGATTGGTCAGACGTTCAGGCACGGTCAGCGGCGGCGGGCTTTTGGGCCGGAACTGCGCCATGCAGGTTTCCACCAGCTTGCTGAACAGGTCGAGCTGCAGGCGGCTGTAGCCCGCCGTTATCTCCGCGCTCATCTCCAGCGCGTCGCGGGCAACGTCCGCCAGATGATGGCCTTCGTCCAGCACCAGCAGCAGATTTTTCGCCTCCGGCAGCACCGCGTCGCTTTCCAGCGCCGCCATCACCAGCGCGTGGTTGGCCACGACCACTTCCGCCTCGTCGATTTCCCGGCGGGCCACAAAGAACGGGCACTCTTTATACCAGTGGCAGTTTCGCCCCAGGCAGCTGGCTTTATCGGTGCTTAGCCGTCGCCAGAGATCGTCGTCAATCGCCTCATCGGTGTGATCCCGCAGCCCGTCCCATTTATAGCCGTCGAGGCTGGCTTTAAGTTTGGCGCAGCGCTGCTGTTCGGCTTTGCTGGTCGGCGACATTTCATCGTCCAGAAACGCCAGCAGATCGCCCTGCGTAAAGTTATCGGTCGCCAGCGCGGCCAGATTGCGCGGGCACACGTAACGCCCGCGGCCAAAGGCGGCGGTAAACTTCAGGTCAGGAATGATTTTGCGCAGCAGCGGCAGATCTTTGCTGTAAATTTGATCCTGCAGCGCCACGTTGGCGGTGCTGACCACCAGCGTTTTTTGATCCCCTCTGGCGATAGCAATGCCGGGGATCAGGTAAGAGAGGGTTTTGCCGACGCCGGTCGGCGCTTCAATAGCCAGATGCCGCCCTTCTTCACCGGCAAGGGTCTTCGCCACCTCGGCGATCATCTGCCGCTGAGGCGCTCGCGGAATAAAATCCGGGATCTGCTGCTGTAACGCCTTATACCAGGCACCTATTTGCGCTTTTTGCGCCGACGACAAAGCCATAACATCACTTCTTTCTCTGGATAATTTAAGTCACAGAACGGCGTCTGTGGCCCGAATTATGACGAGATACTGTATAAACAGCCACTATTGTTTTACTTTTACTCCCCTGACCCTGCCGTTTTTTGCCTCTTCCTGGAGGTTCATTCAGAAAAACGTTTTAACCGCACGAAGGCGGCTAAAACGTGAGGATCGCGGTTAAACCAACCACGCGGCCAGCTTTTCGGCCTGCTGCGCAAAGCGGTTAAACAGCCGCTTGAGCACTTCCGGCTCCAACTGATGGAACGGCAGACTGCTCCACTGCACAACCTGCTGCTGGTCGGGCAGCAGCCCGGTGAGCACCGGGGGATAATCCATCCCCAGCAGATTAGCCTGCAGCAGCACCGTCAGCGTGTCGGTATCGCTCAGCCGGGTGGGCTGAACGGGCAGCATGCAGCTCAGCAGCAGGTGCCCAACCGGCGATTCGCTGATCTCCAGCGTCACGCCCTCGCCAAGCTCAACGGAATAGCCTTCTGCGTTCTCAAGCTCGACTCTTTGCCCCAGCTCATCGGTCAACAGCGGCTGCAAAACTTGCGCTAATTTTGAAGGTGCGGGCATCGTTAGTTACCTATGATTCGCCGGAAAGCGGCAGTGACTGAGTTAGATCGAGGCCGGGTTCGGGCCGGGGCTGGTGCAGTGCCGTAGACATCCGGCGGAATAACCGGCGGCTCACGGTAAACCGGTCGGCTTGCCATCGCGTGCATAGGCGCATGGGCGTGCACCGGCGGCGGGCCATAGCTGTAAACCGGCGCTGCAGCTGGCGGTGGGCCGTAGCTGTAAACCGGTGCAGCCGCTGGCGGCGGGCCGTAGTTGAACGCGGGGGCATGACCCGGCAGCGGAACCGTGCTGTACATCCCTCCAGGCGCGGGAGGCGGTGGGGCATAAATGGGCATCGGGGCCGGACGAATATCGACGGAGTTTGCCCGGCGACGAGGGGCTGCGGGGGGAACCGCATTGGATGCCGTTCTCGGGCGGCGGCCACGGGAAGAAGATTCCGCGGCGAACGATTCCGTGCGCTGACGAGGCCGATCGTTACTGGTGAACGTTGGCGCAGGTGTCCCACGCTGCTGCGCATCTACCGCAGCCTGAGGCCCGATCATTCGGGAACGCATCTGCCCGACGGACAGCGACTGGTCAAAATGTTGCACAACGCCCCGGCTGTCGGTGCCATCGTACTGAATACCCAGGTTGTTGGAGGCGTGCCGCTGCACGTATCCTGGCCCCGCCACCACCGAGTCCCGCAGCTTTTCAGGGCTTAGCTTCGCGAGTTTTGGCGCGGCCTTACGGAACGCTTTATCCACTTCCGCCTGCGTCGCTTTCTCGCCACGCAGCAGCTTCTCGCGAACATCATCGTCCCGGTGGCCAACAGGATACGTATGCAGTACGTGGTAACTGTCGCCGAATTTCGCGTCTTCTATCCGCATGGCTCGGCCAAATTCCGGCCAGGGGTCGGACACCACAGACCGCCCGTTCTCCCGCGGATCGCCGATGATCACAAAAGCGTGGTCGACATCGCGGTTATGCACCACGGAAACCGGCTGTTTGACGCGGGAGTTAGCCAGCAGTAGCGCATTCACCGCCGCCATTTCGCCGCAGTTTCCCGCTCGAAACTTAGAGGCCTCCCAGGCGCGCACGGTGTAGTCCCCGTTGCCCGTTTCCTTCTGCGACAGAAGCGTTCGCTTATAGGATTCGGCCATCGTGGCGCGAACATGGTTCTTTTGGTTACCCGACCCCATGTCCAGAATGCGCCAGGTATCATCTATTGCCTTATTGGCGTAATAGAGCGCGTCAGCCCGGCGCGACGACACGTTCACGGTGCAATCGAAATGCTGAGGGTTATTAGGCTCCAGCGCGAGGCGCATGGAAACCCGTCGGTTTGAGTTACCGCTTATCAGGCCTGGATCGACCCGCAGGCTGGTATCAACGTTGTTTAACGGCATGATATCTCCCCACTTTAGTTGTTGCGTCAACAGGTTATGTGGGGAGAGCGGCGCGGTGGTTCCTGCTGCGGAAGAATTTACCCTGCGGCGTACTGCCCGCGCAGCGGCAGGCCGTGCTCATGGCGAATACCGTTTTCGGACAGCGCTTCCCCCGCATACTTGCCGATGCCCACCGCGCGGGATTCCTCCTGCCCGGCCGGCGAGCCCGTATCGTAGCGGTCGGAAGTCCCTCCGGTGTAGGTCCCTTTCATCATGCGATAACCGTGAACCAGCTCATGGGCAAGCGACACAAAAGCCAGCGAGGGATCGTCCAGCAGGCTTGGGCGGCCGTGGGCATCGATAGCCACGGACTGCCGCGGGTTCCAGTCGACGCTGACGCTGGTCCCCTCGCCTTTTTTGCCGAGCGGCTGTTTTTGCGCTAATTGCGTCGCTTTTTTATTGTGCGCCTTATCGTACTCGCTGCCGGAGAGGTGAAACCGGCGGACCTGAGAGTCGGTCAGCACCGGGCGGGCAACCGTATTCGCCATCGCCGTGACTTTCACCTTAACGTACCGGCCCTGGGTACTGAGGTTACGCAGTTCGCCCACCAGGCTTCGGCCATTGGGCCGACTGAGCAGCTTATGCAAAGCGCTTTCGGCAGCGAGATAGTCTTCCGGGCGGTGATATTCAATGGCGATATGTGGCGCCACATGGCTGGCAGAAATCGTACTCATCTTTTCCCCTTGGTTGGACGTTAACGTCGCAGCATCAGCGCTTCAATCTGGCGGCGCTGAAGCCGATCTTTTTCTGTCTCCGGTGCAGCCTGGCGCTCACGCGGCGCGGCAGGCTGGCACCAGCGGCCAATCACCGACAGCGTCCAGCTCAACCGCTCCAACAAAGGCAGCAGCGTGTCGAGATGCAGTTCGTCCAGGGGTAACGCCGCCCAGACCACCAGCTGCGCACGCTCTTTATCGGCGGCAACGGTGATGGCTGGCTGCTGGTCAATGTTCAGGTTGGCCTGTAACAGCTCGAGAAGCAGCGCCTCGCCGGGATTATCCGGCAGCGCCAGCAGGCCCATCATCGCCAGCGTCAGGTTTTCCGTCAGCTCCAGGAAAACCTGCTGGCCGCCGTCGAGGGTTAACGAGTAGTAGCCCTGGGCGTTGTACACCATGCCAGGCGCATTCAGCTGTTTAAACAGCGGCTGGAGTTTGTGGTAGAGCTGCTCGGCAATCACCATGATTTCACCTGTCGGTCAGGAACATGGGGCGTGAGTGAGCGGCAGGCGAAGTGGGTTCCAGGGGGAACTTGTAACAAGCTGCAACCTTATCGCCCCCGGCAAAGCTAGATTCGCCGCAGCGAGGCTGCTATGTTCATTTAACACGCGTCTTTGCAATTCGTGCGCGATGATTATTCTTATAAAAAAGAACGATTTAATAACTATAAATTATGGATGACAGACGGTATGGCAATCAGACTCCTCCTCGCGGACGATCACATTTTGATGCGCGAGGGCCTGAAACAGATTTTTTCACTGGATAAGAAAATTAAAGTGGTGGCGGAAGCGGGCTGTGGCAAAACGGTGCTGTCGCTGCTGACGGAAATTGACGTCGATGTCCTGCTGCTGGATCTCTCCATGCCCGGCGACTCCGGGCCGGAGCTGGTGCAGCAAATCACCCGCCTGTGGCCGATGCTGCCGGTGCTGGTGCTGAGCATGCACAACGAGCCGCAAATCGCCCAAATGGTCCTCGCCAGCGGCGCCCACGGCTTCATTACTAAAGACCAGGCCCCGCAAACGCTGCTGCACGCCATTCATCGCGTCGCCTCCCGCCAGCGCTACATTGATCCCTCCCTGGCGGAAGCCATCGTCTTTTCAACCCAGGAAAACGACCAGCTTCGCCGCTACGCCACGCTATCCCAGCGTGAGAAGCAGATCCTTCGCCTGCTGAGCAGCGGCGAAAACATCAATGGCATCGCAGAAACCCTAAGCATCAGCAACAAAACGGTCAGCACCCACAAGACCCGGATGATGGAAAAAATGCAGTTCGACAACAACGCCGACATCATCAAGTTTGCTATTCGCTATCATAAACTTTAGCCGGGGCCGGCAGGGCATAAGGGATCTCGATATGCACGCAGCTCCCTTTGCCCGGCGTGCTGTGGATGTTAAACGTCCAGCCTTTCATCATGCAGCGTTCGCGCATACTCAATAACCCAAAGGCCCCGTCGGAGACCTGGCCGGGATCAAATCCCTGCCCGTCATCATTGATACAAATCAGCACGACTTTGCCCTTTGTGAGCACCTTCACCTCCACTTCCCGCGCTTTGGCATGCCGCTGCACATTGGTGAGCGACTCCTGCACCACGCGAAAAATCGCGGTGACCTCATCGTCACACAGCGACACCGGCAGCGGCTGAATCGTCAGCGTACACACGCCGGAACGGTGCTTGTTGAACTGGTCCCGCAGCCAGATAAGCGCGGGTTTCAGCCCCATGTTCAGCACCGCCGGGCGCAGTTGGGTGGCGATATCGCGCACCACTTTGATGGTGCCATCCACCAGCTGCGTCAAAGGTTCAACTTCATGCTGCAGCGCAGGATGATTCTGGCCCAACAGCGAAATCCCCACCCGCAGCGAGGTCAGGTGCTGGCCCAGCTCATCATGGATTTCCCGCGCCATATGCTTGCGCTCGTTTTCGACGCTGCTTTGCAGCTTTTGGGTCATCTGCCGCAGCTGTTCGTGAGTCTGCCGCACCTGCTGTTCGGCAAAATATTGCCGGGAAGCGGGACGAGCGATCACCAGCACGGATTTCAGCGTCTGCTGCTGGGTAAATTCAGGAATAAAACGCGCCTGGTAGATTCTCGACACCCGCAGGTCGGATCGCATGCCGTGCAGCACGGCCTCCAGCTGAATATGCTTACTCAGCACCAGCTGCAGCGACCAGCCGATCTGCTCCATCAGCGTCGAATCGCCGATAAGCGAGTTGATCTTCAGCCCGATGGCCGCCGCGCTCTTGGGCATGCACTGCAGCGCCGTTTCGTTGGCATAGAGCAGCCGCTGTTCACTGTCCACGCGCAGAATCGCATCCGGCATATTGTCCAGAATGTCTCGAAGTTCGTTTTCACGATCGTAGTAAAAACGATGAATATCATTGCGATAGCGGGTATCGCACACCACCATCATCACCCAGTTCTGCCGCTGAAACTCGAAGCGGCTCGGGCAAACCTCGACCGGAATAGCCTGCGTTGCCGCCTGAAACCGGGCGTTAATTTTATCGCCGTAAGGCGAATGTTCTGGCCGATCCAGCTGCTGCTCAACCACCGCCAGCAGCGGCAGGTCGCCATAGCCCCGCAGCCGGGTAAAAATATTTTCACCCACCAGATGCCCGGCCCTTGCCTGGCCGGCACCTTCCGGCAGGCAAAGACTGAGCGCCTTGTGGTTGGCAAAAACAATATTGAAATCCCTGTCAACAATGAAAACCAGCTCGCGCATGCTATTGAAAGCGGCGCTCAGCAATGCCTGAGTATCATTGGGCCGTGGGTGCGGCCCGCCGTCTTGTTTCATAGAGTGTGATTCTTCTCGTTCAGGGAGTAACGAAGCACCGCTCGCTCAGTTCAGGCTGTCCCACCCCAGATCCTGTTTCAAAGACTGTCGGAGACGGGAAAGACGGGAACGCACGGTGCCGATAGGAATAGTCATCCGGTCAGCCGCTTCCTGGTAACTGATATCGTGATCAACGATCAGCTGTAATAATTGCTGATAATCTTCAGGGAGTTGCGCAATGCGCTGCAACACTTTCGACAGGATGTCCTTACCCTCAGTCACCCCTTCCGGCTGCTCCGAATGCAGCAGCGTACCGAGCACATCATCGTTTAACTCATCGTGCAGGTAGCTCACTTTGACGGATTTATAGTGATTTTTCACCAGGTTTACCGCAATCCCGAACATCCAGGTTTCCGGGCGCGACGTGCCGCAAAACTTGTGCTTGTTACGAATCACTTCATACCAGGTGTTCTGCACCAGGTCTTCTATATCGGCAAAATTTGCCACGCGTTTACGAATAAAATTGTACAGCCGCTGTTCGTTGTCGCGCATCACGCGCTCCCAGTTAACCACCGGAAACTCGCCCTGCACAACGTGGGACTCAAAAGCAGCCTGCGCATCCGGGAAAACCTGTGATTCGAAATCAAACATTGCTGACATAGTGAACACCTTTTTATGGAATAGATTCAGGAGTTCGTCCTATAGCAAGCGCCGTGCCAGCGAAAAATATCAAATCAACACATTGATTAATAACAATTAATTTTTATTAATCAGATAAATATGAGCAAAAACACACACAGCCCGAAAACGGGTTTGTGCAACTTTTTACACATCCCCAGCGGCGGAAATTTTTTATTTGTCGGGGAACCGCCCCAGGCCTTAGCCCACACACTGACAGGCGAATCGGGTAAGGCACACCGCAATGAACATGAGAATCCCCCAGCACCACCATCACCACAATCTGCGTCTTGAAACCGAACAGGCGGACGCCCTGGTCGATGAGCTAATCAGCGACACTAATAACGATAAGAGCGCGGCGAGCAGTTCCTCGTCCGCCACTCGTGCAGCGCCCGCGCCGCAGCGGCCCGGGGCCGCTCAGGAGTCGATGGCGTCAACTTTTGCGGAAAGCATCGAACAGAAAATCAAACATGAGGAACAGCGCACGCAGGCCACCCAGCTGCGCCGTATCTCCGTGGCGGCAATCAAGGTCACTCACCTTGTAGAGCTGGGGAAACTGCTAGAAAGCCCGTCGGGGAAAGAGCAGGCCGAGCAGGAATCGGCTTTTGAACGAATGTTGTCAGGTGGCGACGGAAAAACCCCGACGCTGGATGATTTGCTCGAACAGGCCAATCACGACCCGGCTTCTGCATTTGTCACCCTCAGCCTGATGGCGATGCGCCTGCGCAACGGCAGCAACCCGGCGCTGGCGGCACGCGTCGAGCAAATGCTTGCCGACCTGCAGCAGCAGCACCCGGAAAAAATTAACGCCGGGGTGAATACCGCCCCGGCAATTGCCGCCTTCAGCAGCGATCCGGCGCAGAAGCGCGAAATGCGCAAGCTCTATTACAGCGGCGTGATCAACCAGCAGTCTGCCGACAACATCATGGACGTGCTGCTGGACAAGTTTGGCGTCGATGGCTTCGTGCCCGCATTACGTACGCTGCAGCGCGCGCTTTCCGATGACATCGCCGCCCTGGCCCCATCCGCCCCGCCGACGGCCCTGCGCCGCCTGCTTTCCGGGCTGAACGACACCCGCGCCATTACGCACACGCTGTCGGAAGTCGCCCAGTTCCTCGACCGCCTGAAGAGCAAATATTCCCACGTCACGATGGGGGCCGATGTCATGACGCGCTCCTTGCTCAGCATGTGCCGCAACGGCTTCTATTCCCGCGACCTGACCCAGCTTGGGCTGCAGGTGGTGGGCGAAAAACCTCTGCAGCAGTCTCTCTTTTTCAACGGGCTGCTGACGCTGCTCCAGGCGCTGCCGGAGAAAATTTGGGGCGGGAACGATGAAACCCGCAGCAACGCCCTGCTTCTGCTCCGCACCCTCAACGGCGAATACGCCGCGTGGGAAAAACGCAGCCAGCTGGCGCAGTAAACGGACTTTATCAGGATTGAATAGCCCATGAACGCTTTGTTTAACCTTCTTAACCGGCTGGCAATAACCGCCATGCAACGCTCCGAGGTCGTCGGGGCTTTCATCGCGCTGGCGGTGGTGTTCATGCTGATCATCCCGCTGCCGCTGGGGCTGATTGACGTCCTGATTGCGGTCAACATCAGCGTGTCATGCCTGCTTATCATGACGGCGATGTACCTGCCCAAACCGCTGGCGTTCACCACCTTCCCGGCGGTACTGCTGCTGACCACCATGTTCCGCCTCGGGCTGTCTATCTCCACCACGCGCCAGATCCTGTTGCAGCAAAACGCCGGGCATATCGTCACCGCCTTCGGCAACTTTGTGGTCGGCGGCAACCTGGCGGTGGGGCTGGTGGTGTTCCTGATCCTGACGGTGGTGAACTTCCTGGTGATCACCAAAGGCTCAGAGCGTATTGCCGAAGTGGCCGCCCGCTTTACCCTCGATGCCATGCCGGGCAAGCAGATGTCTATCGACAGCGACCTGCGCGCCGGGCTGATTAACGTCCAGCAGGCCAAAAGCAAACGTGAAGATCTGGCGAAAGAGAGCCAGCTTTTCGGGGCAATGGACGGCGCCATGAAGTTCGTGAAAGGCGATGCCATTGCCGGGATTGTGATCCTCAGCATCAACATGGTGGGCGGCTTCTGTATTGGTGTGCTGCAGCTGGGCATGGCCGCAGGCGACGCCGCCAATGTCTACTCCATTCTGACCATCGGCGACGGCCTGATTGACCAGATCCCGGCGATGCTTATCTCCCTGACCGCCGGGATGATGATCACCCGCGTGTCGGCCAACGAAGACATTCCCAACAACAACATTGGCCGCGAAATCAGCGACCAGCTAACCAACCAGCCTAAGGCGTGGATTATGTCCGCCATCGGCATGTTCTGCTTCAGCCTGCTGCCGGGCATGCCCACGGCGGTGTTTATCGTGCTCGGGATAATCACCCTGGGCTCGGGGCTGTTTCAGCTGTGGCGCGCCAAACGCGCGGCGGCCACCACCACCGGCGGCGAAATTGTCGCCCCGGAAGCCAACGGCGAAGAAGACATTCGTACCTTCAACCCCAGCCGTCTGTTTGTCCTCAGCTTCTCGTCGGCTCGCGCCGGTGACCCGGCGGCCATGGCGCTTATCGAAGACATTCGCCGCCTGCGTAACCGCATTGTGAACCAGTACGGCTTCACGCTGCCGGTCTTCAACATCGACTTCTCGCCGTACCAGCCTGACGATGAATTTCGTTTTCTGGTGTACGAAGTGCCTAAAGTGATTGGCACCTTCAGCTCAAGCAAGCGGGCGCTGGACTACCGCCTGCTGGCCCAGGAAGAAACCGGGACAGAACTCAGCACGGAAACCTATCCGCAGGAAAAAGGCTGGGCGTGGCTGGAAGAAAACGATCCTCTGCTGGATAAATTCCAGATGGAGTCCTGGAGTTCGCACCAGCTGCTGCTGGCCCGCATGGAAGAAGCGCTCTTTGCCAGCGGCCCGCGCTTTATCGGCCTGCAGGAGACCCGCGCCATTATCTCGTGGCTGGAGATGGACCTGCCGGAGCTGGCGCAGGAATTCCAGCGCATCTTCCCGATCACCCGTCTGAGCGCGGTGCTGCAGCGCCTGGTGGCCGAACGAATTTCGCTGCGTTCGGTGCGCAGCATTACCGAATCGCTGATTGTGCACGGCCAGCACGAGCGCGATGTGGGCCTGCTGGTCGACCAGGTTCGCATCGACATCAAAGAACACATTTGCCACCAGTACAGCCACGACGGCGGGATACAGGTTTGGCTGCTGACGCCGGAAACCGAAGAGATCCTGCGCGACAGCCTGCGCCAGACGCAGAACGAAACCTTCTTCGCCCTCAGCCAGGACAAACACGCCCTGCTGCTGGACCAGCTCCGGGAAGTGTTCCCCCTGTTCCAGCGGCAAACCAGCGTGCTGCTGTCCGCCCAGGATTTACGTAGCCCGCTGCGCCTGCTTATCCAGGACGAATTCCATCACGTCCCGGTGCTGTCCTTCGCCGAGCTGCAATTTAACCTGCCGGTCAACGTGCTGGGGCGCATTGATATTCACGAAAACGCGCTTGACGCCTTCACTGCATAAAGGGTGCTGCCATGTATGAGCTGAGAGTATTAAACGGATTACATGAAGGCGCGGCGCTGCCGTTAAGCGGCGAACGCTGGCAGTTGGGCAACGCCGCCGACAGCGATTTGCAGCTCAACGATGGCGGTATTAAAGCCAGCCACGCGCTGCTAAGCCGCAGCGCCGAAGGCTGGATGCTCACGCCGATGGAAGGCACCGTTTGCCACCGCCACGGCGAACGCCTGAGCGCTCAGCAACTCTGGCAGCCCGGTGAAATCTTCGCCGTCGGCGGCGTCTGGCTGACGCTTGCCGCCGCTGACGACGAATGGGATAACCGCCCGCCACCGCCGTTGCCTGCTGTCAGCCCGAGTCAGCCAGAATCAGCCATACGCGAACCCGTCGGCGGGACACAAAGCAAACCAGCGCCGACCGCGCGCCGTTCACTGCTGGCAAGGATCCTGCCCCGCTGGGCGCAAATCTTCACCTTGTCCAGCCTGATGCTGCTGACCTTCACCATCTTCAGCTGGGTGCTGCAGCCCGGCATCGCCCAGCAAAACAGCGACGATGAGCCGCAAATTAAACCGGCGATTACCAATAGCAACGAACTGCGCAGCCTGGTGGAACAGGATCTGCGCGAGCGGGAGCTCTATAACAAAGTGCAGCTGGCCAGCACGCCGCAGGGGATTACGCTCACCGGGGATTTGCAGGAAAACCAGCTGCCGATTGTCAGCCGCATGGTGGACAGCATCCGCAGCGATTATCAGCTCAAGGTGGCGCTCACAAACCAAACCAAAGTGCGCGAGGCCGTGCTGCCCTTCCACATCGTGCAAATTACCGCCGGGCCGCACGCCAACATCGTGACCGAGGACGGGCAGCGCCTGTTTGTCGGGGACGAACGTAACGGCCTGCGCCTGACCGGCATTACCGGCGACAGCGTGCAGTTTGGCGGCAAAGAAAACATCGCGGTGAAATGGTGATGGGGCACTATCAGTCCGACCTCAACGCCTGGTTTGCCCAGCGCCATAGCAGCCTGAGCCAGCTTTCCGCCGTCAGCGCCTACGGGCGCATCACCGGCATCAGCGGCATTCTGCTGGAAAGCAGCTTGCCCCAGGCACGCATCGGCGACCTGTGTCTTATCAGCCGCAGCGGCGACACCGAAGTGATGGCCGAAGTGGTCGGCTTTAACCCCCGCCATACTTTGCTTTCCGCGCTGGGGCCGCTGGACGGCATCGCCCAGGGCGCTCGCGTCACGCCGCTGTTTCAGCCCCATTCTATTAGCGTGTCGGACAGCTTATTTGGCAGCGTGCTGGACGGCTTTGGCCGCGCCATCGACGAAGACAGCCTGTCGGCTTTTGCGCTGGCCAGCGAAACACCGGACGCCCGGGGCGTGCTCGGCGACGCGCCACCGCCCACGGACAGGCCGCGCATTGATACTCCGCTGCCGACGGGCATTCGCTCCATTGACGGCGTGCTGACGATTGGCGTGGGCCAGCGCGTGGGCGTCTTCGCCGGGGCTGGCTGCGGCAAAACGACCCTGCTCGCTGAAATGGCGCGCAACACGCCGTGCGATGCCATTGTGTTTGGCCTGATTGGCGAACGTGGCCGCGAACTCCGCGAATTCCTCGACCACGAGCTGGATGCCGAACTGCGCTCACGCACCGTCCTGGTGTGCTCCACCTCTGACCGCAGCAGCATGGAACGCGCCCGCGCGGCGTTTACCGCCACGGCCATTGCCGAAGCGTTCCGTAACAAAGGCAAAAACGTCCTGCTGATTATCGACTCGCTGACGCGTTTTGCCCGCGCCCAGCGTGAAATTGGCCTGGCGCTCGGCGAACCTCCGGGCCGGGGCGGGCTGCCGCCGTCGGTCTATACCCTGCTGCCAGGGCTGCTCGAGCGCGCCGGGAAAACCTCACGCGGCTCCATCACGGCCCTTTATTCGGTGCTGATCGAACAGGACTCGATGAACGATCCCGTGGCCGATGAAGTCCGCTCGTTGATAGACGGCCACATCGTATTGACCCGCCGTCTGGCGGAGCGCGGGCACTACCCTGCCGTGGACGTGCTGGCCAGCCTGAGCCGAACCATGAGCAACGTCGTCCCACGAGAACACATTGCCGAAGCCAGCACGCTGCGCCAGATGATGTCGGCTTACCAGCAGGTCGAAATGCTGATCCGCCTCGGGGAATATCAGCCGGGAAATGACCCGATGACCGACGCAGCAGTGCAATCTCAGTCGGCCATCAACGCGTTTTTACGCCAGGCCAACCACGCCCCGAGCGACTTCGTCGACACCCGCCAGCAGCTACAGGAGGTGATTGCTTATGCGCCGTTATAGCGAGGCGGAAACGCCGCTCTCACCGGACCCGCAGCAGGTTGCTCTGGAACAAGTGCTGACGCTCTTACTGCCCATCCGGCGGCGACGCTTACGCCGCTGTGAAAGCGAGCAGCGCCAACATGAGCAGCAGCTCCGGCGCTGCCGGCAGGCCGTCGAGCAGGGCGAGCAGCAGCTGGCAGAGCAGAAAATCGGCTATTTGCAGCTGCGAAATAATTTCGTGCCGCAGCACGCGGGCGTCACGCAGCCGCTTAACGACCTGCGGGAGACGCTGGACGTTGAGAAATCCAGCCGCGCGGGCGTGATTCAACAAATTCAGCACACGCACCAGCTACAGGAAGAGGTGCAACAGCAGCAGGAGCGGCTGACCGCCGCGCAGTCAGCCGTACAGTGCTGCCAGCGGGACATCGAAAAAATGGAGTATTTGCTCAACCAAAATCAGGGGAACGCTTTATGATTTACCACGCGCTAAAAAACGCTCACCCGCAGCCCAGGCTTTGGCAGCAGGCCCATCCGGCCCCGCAACCGCATCACCAGCCCGAGAACGCCCCGCAGGCACCCACGCCTCGTGCACCGCGCACGCCGGGAAATAACACGCCCTTCATGCCGCAGATGCCCGCTCGCAGCACGTCCTCGTCCGGCCGGGCCAGCGATCGCCAGAAGCTGTCGCGGGATGAAAAAGAGTTCAGCGATCTCCTGTCTGACGATGAGCCCGACCCGGTGATGCCCATTCTGGCGCTTAACCTGTTTGATGGCTCGCTCGGCGGCACGGAACAGCCGCAGCAGGCCAGTGAACCCCCGTCTTCCGCCCTGCGGGCGATGCTGGAATCGCACCTGATACAGGGCATTGAACAGCAGGAAAGCCTGCCCGCCCGCTTTAGCCTGCTGCTGCCGGATTTAGGCGAAGTGGTGGCGCAGGTTATCCCGGCCAATGGCGATGGGCTGGATATTGCCCTCGGCTTTTCCGCCGAGGCCTGGGACAAAGTTCGCGGCTTTGAACAGGATGGACAAGGCTCGCTCTGCCGCCGTCTGGGGAAAAAAGTTCGCCTGCGCTTTAAGCGGCGGGAGGCGGTATGAAACGCCTGGTGCTTGCCGCTCAGTCACCGGATGAAGCCCGCCTGCGGCGCTGGACCGGCAGCGGCTGGCGGCTCCCTTTCGTCCGGGAAGCAATAGCCGGAGAACTTCGCCTCCTGCCCTCCCGAGCGCTGATCCAGCCAGATATGCCGGGTGAAGCTTTTCACTGCGCGGCTGGCTCGCTGCTTTTTAGCGACCCGCTGCCGGTACTGGGGCTGCTGGCCGATTGCCCGGCGCTTCCAGGCGTCTCCACCGAGGACAATGCCTGGTACTGGCGCTATTTCAGTCAACAGCTCAGCCCTGAACTGGCCGAACTCTTTGAGTTTCTGCAGCCCGCAGAAGAACGGCAAAAACCTGACGTCACGCTGCGCCTCGAGGTTTTTCTCGGCGAAGCCCAGGCCTGCACGCTGCTGTCGCTCTCCTGGGCCACGCTGCATCGGCTTGCTCAGCATCCGGCCTGGCAGCGGCTGATGGCCCCGCTAAACCCTGAACTCCCACTCCAGTTACCGCTGACCGTTGGCAAGCTCCAGCTTTCCGCCGGTGCCGCCCGCCGTCTGGTTAGCGGAGATTTGCTTTTGCCCTCAGAGACGTTCTTCTCGCCGGAAGGACACGGCGTTATGCCGCTGGCGAGGCGACAATTTCAGGTTCACCTGGAACTGGCGAGCGAAACCACTCACAGAGACTTACTACACATTACGTTTAGCGAGGAGCTAACCATGACTTACCCGAACGCCCCCCTGGAGTACGACGATCAGCAGGACGGCGAAGAAGTGGTACCCGCCGGGGAATGGCAAACAACACGGGGGTGTTTCGACGACTTGTCGCTGGATTTAACCATCCGCTGCGGCAACCTACAGCTGACGCTTGGCGAACTCCAGCAATTGGATGCGGGGTCAACGGTATTGGTTCAGCACGTCACGCCGGGCGAGGCGCTGCTGTGTCACGGCAACAGCATGCTGGCAAAAGGTGAACTGGTGGACGTTAATGGCACGCTCGGCTTCCAGGTCACCCGCATGCTGCGCCAGACGGGTACGGCCATGGAACCCGTGTGATGGCCGAGAATATCAGCTCATTCAATCCGCTGGCGCTGGCCATCCTGCTGGGAGCCATTTCGCTGCTGCCCCTGCTGCTGATGATCACCACCAGCTTTCTCAAGATTTCGATGGTGCTGATGCTGACGCGAAACGCCATCGGGGTGCAGCAAACGCCGCCCAACATGGCGCTTTACGGCATCGCACTGGCCGCCACGCTGTTCGTGATGGCGCCGGTATTCGACGGGATGCAAACCCGCTTCAAAGAGAAGCCTCTCGATACCACCAGCGCAGAGCGCTTAGAGAACAGCTTACAGTACGGCATTAAGCCGCTGACCGACTTTATGCTGCGCAACAGCGACCCGGACCTTGAAACACACCTGATGGAAAACAGCCAGCGCATGTGGCCGAAAGATCTGTCGGAGAAGGTCGTCCACCAGCGCGACAACCTGCTGATCCTGATCCCGGCATTCGTGCTGTCCGAGCTGCAAAACGGCTTCAAAATTGCCTTTTTAATATTTATCCCTTTCCTGGTGGTGGATCTGATTGTCTCCAACGTGCTGCTGGCGCTGGGGATGCAGATGGTGTCGCCGATGACCATCTCTTTGCCGCTCAAAATTCTGCTTTTTGTCATGGTGAGCGGCTGGACGCGCCTGCTGGACGGCCTGTTCTACAGCTATATGTGAGGACGTTATGGACATGATCTACATGTTTAAGCAGGCGGTGCTGATGGTGGTTGTGCTCTCCGCGCCACCGCTGGTGGTGGCCGTGCTGGTGGGCATTGTGGTGTCCCTGCTACAGGCGGTGTTTCAGCTCCAGGATCAGACCCTGCCCTTCGCCATCAAGCTGGTGGCCGTGGGTACCACGCTGGCGCTGAGCGGCCGCTGGATTGGCCTGCAAATGGTGGAGCTGGCGCAGTCCGCCTTCAACATGATGGCCGCGTCCGGAACCCTGCGATGATCGCCGCCGAACTGACGCCCATTTTCAACGGCATGCTGGGGCTGGGGCTGGCAATCGCCCGCATTTACCCGTGCGTGCTGCTGACGCCGCTGTTTGCGTTCTCTGCCCTGAAAGGCATGATCCGCACGGCGGTTGTCGTGCCGCTGGCGCTTTTTGTCACGCCGACTATTGTCCCGATGTTGACCCACGCCCCGCACACGCCGTGGGGCATTGTCGCCATGATGCTGAAAGAAGTGGTGCTGGGGATTTTTCTTGGCTACCTGCTGGCGCTACCCTTCTGGCTGTTTGAGTCGGTGGGCGTGCTGTTTGATAACCAGCGTGGAGCACTCAGCGGCGGCCAGCTTAACCCGGCCCTGGGCGCAGACGAAACGCCGCTCGGCTACATGCTTTTGCAGTGGTCGATGATGGTGCTGATCGTCAACTTTGGCCTGTCCCTCGCCACCCAGGTTATCTGGGACAGCTACCGGCTGTGGCCGGTGGACAGCTGGCTGCCCGACTTCCGCGAGCAGGGGTTCCTGGTGTTTCTCGGCCAGGTAAAGCAGATGTTTATCGACACCATTCTGTACGCTGGCCCGCTGGTGCTGCTCCTGCTGTTCCTCGATTTCGCCGTTGGCGTGCTCAGCATCTACAGTCCGCAGCTGCAGGCCACGGTACTGACCGTGCCGCTAAAATGCATCGCCGGGCTGCTGTTCTTTATCTTTTACCTGCCCACGCTGGAGTATTTCGCCGGCCACCAGTTCAGCAGCCTGCGCGATATGATCCCGCACCTGGCGGATATTCTGCCCGCCCGTCAAACCACCTGGTAATGCCGCTTCGGAGGGTGCCAAGCCGTGAGTGAAAAAACAGAGAAGGCCAGCCCCCATAAACTTCAGGAGGCCCGCAAAAAGGGCCAGGTGAGCCAGAGTCAGGACATCCCCAAACTGCTGATCATGTTCGGCGTCCTGCAGCTGATCTTTTCCATGATGGAGGCCAGCATGGCAAAGCTGCAGGCGCTGATGCTCCTGCCGCTGATGCGCCTCAGCAGCCCTTTCAACCAGGCGTTAGGGGAAGTTGGCGGTGCCGCGCTGCTGACCATCGGGGTGTTTTTTATGATGACGGTGGGCACCGTAATCCTGCTGCGCATTGCCGCAGGCTGGATCCAGTTTGGTCCGCTGTTTGCCATCGCCGCGCTGGCCCCAAAGCTTGAGGCGCTCAACCCGCTGAATAAATTCAAAGAGATGTTTTCGGTAAAGCAGTTTATCCAGATCCTCAACAGCCTGCTGAAGGCCATCACCCTTTCGGTGGTGTTCTGGCTGCTGATCAAACCCCGTCTGTCGCAAATGGCCAACCTTTCAGGCGGCACGCTGGACGGCTTCTGGCATGCGGGCGTGGCGATTCTGGAAACTCTCGCCCACACCATCGTCGGCGTGATGCTGGTGTTTTCGGTAGCCGACTTCGCGCTGCAGAAATACTTCTTCCTCAAGCAGAATCGCATGAGCCACGAGGACGTGAAAAACGAGTACAAGCAGATGGAAGGTGACCCGCACACCAAAGGCCACCGCAAACACGTCGCCCACGAAATCCTCAACGCACCGGCAAAAAAAGTCACCCCGCAGGAGATGGAAAAAGCCGACGTGCTGCTGGTGAACCCGACGCACTACGCCGTGGGGCTGCGCTATCTCCCGGACGAAACGCCGCTGCCGGTGCTGCTGTTTAAAGCACAGGACGAAGACGCCAAAGCGCTGATTAAACTGGCTCACGCCGCCAATATCCCGGTGGTGCGCTACGTCTGGCTTACCCGCAATCTTTACCGCACCACTGAAGAAGGCGCCTATATTCCGCGCGACACGCTAAAAGCGGTGGCCGCTATTTACCGCCTGCTGCGCAAGCTCGAGGGCCGCCTGAAGGGTGAAACGATTGAGTTTGAGGAGTAACGGGGACGATTTTCCCTTACTCTGGGTTCTTTCTTAACCACATTTTATTTGTGAATCCTCCAGGAGATATCTGTCATTCTGCAGTTATTCCGTTCACCTATAGATCTTTTTTCCCCGCATGTTCAGAAACGCTAAGCAGCAAGCCCACTGGCTATCACCTAAATATTAGTGAACAATTCGGCCCCTCACCCCGGTCCTCTCCCCAAAGGGGCGAGGGAGAAAACATGTGAGGGGAGGCATTTTTTTATTCCCTCTCCCTTTTAGGGAGAGGGTTAGGGTGAGGGTAAAACAACCAGCGACTTTGTAGCTAAGGCAAATGTTAGTCGTAAAGCGAGGCATGGTTCCGGCTTAAATCGCCTCCGTTTTCTCTCCGACTGGCCAGGGTCCGGACGTCGGGAACGGCCGGAGGCTGAGAGCGTCGGGAACGCGTCTCAGCCGCCCCAGGACTGGGAGATAAAACGGAGGTCTGCCGCTCACGCGGTCGATTTATTTGGCCGGGAGTCCGGGGTCTCGGGGGAGTGACGGTGACTCCCCCGAGCCGTTCACGAGTTCAGTGGTGACATATAAAACAGAACTGGAAGTGAACGGAATATTCGCCGCTCCTACATAATCGCAGAGATTTTTGATTAAGAGACAGCTCTTAGGGAGAGAGTCGAATAATTATTCTGTACTGGAAATACACGGGCATGATCGAGACAAAAAAAGACCGGTATCCCACGCGATTAGCGCAGAAAAACCGGTCAAATAGAGGGCGAAGAAGAGTTTCGCGAAACACGCGTGGCGAAGTTACCTCGCACCACGCGTCAAAAGAACATCTGTGGATTACAACCCAATCTCTTAGGCCAGCACGGCGCTGGCCAGGCCCATAAGCGCGCCGTGGTGGTGCTTCAGGGCATCTTTGATGATATTGCCGTTAAACAGCTGTGCGTCAGCATTCATCAGCAGGCTGGAAGAGCCGTTGCCCGGTGCCGTGGCGGAACCCGGGATAGAGCCACCCACCATGGAGGTTTTCAGATCGTTTTTCGCGGACTGGAAGGCTTTCAGCGAATCGCCGCTCAGCGGCTTGCTGTTTTTCAGCGCGTCTTCCCAGCTGGATGGGCCTTTACCAACGTGCACCAGGCCCGGCATACCGGCGCCCGCGCTCTGCGGCTTGCCGTAGATTTCCGGGTGCTGATCCATAAATTTACCGATTTCAGCACGAGTCTCTTTTGAGCCGCCGTCAACTTTACCGCCGCCGCCCAGCGCGCCACACAGGCCACTGGTGTCCGACTTCACGTCGTCCAGCGCCTGCAGGCCCATTTTGCTGCCCAGCTGGCTGCCCATGCTGTTACCCAGCTGGTTAAAGCTGTTCGCACTGTTGGCGCTGGTGGTGGACAGCGGCAGCTGGACCAGGCCAATGCCGGTAGAAGGTGACTGCAGGCCGTTGCTCATGCCGCTGTTGAAGGCGTTCATGTTGCCCGCCCCCGCCTGGCTGTTGAACGGCGTGTTCTGGGAATTCACGCCCATCTGCTGGATCACTTGCTGCAGCATCTGCTGCATGTTGCTCATTGCCAGCGTGTTGCCCATGCTCGCGCCGCCCCGACTCTGCGGAGACATAAAGGTGTTGTTATTGTTACCGTTCATGCCGCCGGAGAAAAGCAGGTTGGTCAGCTTGGAGGCAATGTCGTTCACCATCTGATCGCCAACGTTTTTCAACAGATTAGCGGCCATACCTTCTGGGGTTGCGTTCAGCGCCAGCTGCGGTAATGCAGTGGCCAGATTCAGCATATTTCCAATCGTACTCATTCGATTACCTCACCATGACAACGGGGTTGATACAGGCGACCAGTCCTGCTGGGTCGCAGTATTAAGACGCCTGTTAAGTGAAAAGAAACCGGCTTCGGTTCCACAAAACTGCCTAACATCAGGAAAAAAATGATTTTTTAAAAACAGGCGTGAAAACAGCCACGCCCGCTCTCGCACTCAGCGCACCGGCATCTGCGTGTAATCCTGCACGCCGTTACGCATATCGTTCGGCCACCAGATGGTCAGGTGGTGGCTGTCTGACAGGGGACGACACGTCACGTTGTCACAGCCGTTGTCATTGCGGGTGGCACAGCCGCTAAGCACAAACGCCAGCGCCATCAGTATCAAAATTGAAGGTTTCATCGTGGCTCCTTAATGCAGTACGGGGCGCGGCGGCAGAAGATAGCTGCGCGACCTGGATGAATTCACCGGCAATGACGAGGCAGAGCTCAGCAGCGACTGGCGGCTACGGCGCCCTTCTCCCCGCGTGCGGTAGGCGATATACACTTCTGCCGACTGGCCTGGGGCAAGGTTTCCGCCCGGCCAGGCGGCCACGGCAAGCACGTCATCATCGCGGCAGTTGGATTCGTCAAAACGCTGCGGCTTGCCGCTGATATTGCGGATCAGCCCGACGCTGATTTGCACCGATGAATTGCTGTACCACTGGCTGTGGGAGCTGTCCGATGACAGCCCTGGCCCCACGTTGCACAGCTGGCCAATACCCACGCCTTCACCGCCTGCCTGGAACCCGGTCGGGACTTTGTCTTCCGCCAGATCCCGCATGGCGTTTTCGATGTCGCCTTTCATCGAGCTGTAGCGCTGGCGGAGCTGTACTTCATTCATCGCCGAAGAGAGCTGCTGGCGATCCTGCTCGTCGATGTAGCGCGTCGGGTCCACCTGATCGCCCACCAGATGCGGCGTGATGATGAACAGCCGCTCGCGCTGCGACGTTTCGTGGCTGGTATATGAGAAGAATTTCCCCAGGTAAGGAATGTCGCCCAGCAGCGGAATACGGTGGTCGGTGTCACCGGTTTCACGGGAATGGAAGCCGCCCATCACCAGTGAACCGTTCTGCTGCACCAGCGCCTGAGTGCTGACCGTGGCGCGCTTCGCGCCGGTTGCCACGCCGTCATCGTTGACCTGGACTTTTCCGTCTTCCACATCCACAACTAACTGCACCGTGCTGGTTGGCCCGTTGCCGATGGCGCGCGGGACTACCTGCAGGCTGGTTCCGGCGGTCACCGGTTCAATGGTCGCCACGCGCTCGCCGGTCGCAGTAATGAAAGCGGTGTCGCTCATGTCGATCACTGCGGGCTGGTTTTCCAGCGTCAGAATCGACGGGTTAGCCACGATAGAGGCGTTGCCCTCGCCTTCCATCGCCTGGATCTGGGCAAAGAAGCGGCTGTAGTCGGTCACGAATAACGTGCCTGCCCCCTGCAGCATGGAAGAACCGGCGGTAATGTTGCCGAACGTGCCGCTGAGGTTGCTGGAGAACTTCGAAAACGCGTGGCGATCGACATCAATGATCATGGCGTCAATTTCCACCAGCTTTTGCGGCACGTCGATCTGGGAAATCAGCGCCTGAAACTGCTCGCGGCGTTTAGGATCGTCCCGCACCAGCAGGGCGTTATTGCGCACATCGGCAGACACCAGCGGGTTCATTTCCCCTTCGTCATCACCGCCTGCGCCGCGCAGACGGCTGTCCTGGCCCTGAATCAGCCCGGAGAGAATATTGTCCGATTGTTCCTGGAATGACTTGTTGAGGGCTTCACGCGAGCTGCCTTCTCCGCCGGGTACAATGCCCTGCGAAGAGCGGGTGCTCTTTTTACCCAGCAATTCGTTAAGGATGGTTGCCACGCCGGGCACCAGCAGCGTTTTCTCGCGATATTTAATCTCGCGGTCAGCCACCGAGGCGTACTTCAGCGGGAACGCCATCATCTCTTTGTTCTGCTTTTTGTCTTTGTCTTTGGCGCTAAAGTCCGCCACCAGCGCGACGTACTCCGGCGGCCCGGTGACAATCACCACGCCGTCGTCAGGCAGCTCGCCATAGCCGAATTTGTCTTCCAGCAGCCCGACATCACGCAGCGCCTGCTTGAGATCCGGCGCGGCATCGGCTGACACGCTGATGCGCTTTGAGGTTTCTGCCGACTGCGGGCTGACGAACAGCGAGCCGTTATAGACAAACCACTGGAAGCGGTACTGCAGCGCCAGGCGATCGAGGAAGGCCACGCCGCTGTCGGAACGCAGGCGTCCATCCACCACGCTGTCGGGCACATCCCCTAAACGCAGATTCACGACGTGGCTGCTGGCGAAATCCTGCAAGACGGTGCGCAGCGGCGTGCCCTGGGCAGAATAGGCATAGGCGCCATTTTGCCAGTCGGCAGGCGTTTGAGCGCTAACAGTTGCGCTGAAGCAACCAGCGGTAGCGGCCAAAGCAAACATGGCTGAGCGCAGTAAACGAACGTGCTGATTCAACGACTCTTCTCCTGTAATCGACGGCATAAAACGGTAGCCATCCGGGGTGCAAACTGCGTTAAACAACGGCTTATCGATACGAATAAGCCGTTGACGGCATAACTAGTTGATAGAGTCGATAATCTCCTTGCTCAGGCTATGCTTGAGCGACCCCAGCTGGCTGTCGGTGAAGGTCGCCGCCGCCTCTTTCATCAGGGCGTTTTTGAATTCCACCATGTCGCCCATGCTTGGCGCGGGCTGGCCAAGCGTGCTCTGCGCCAGCTCGGCAACCGAGTGGTGCAGACGGGACAGCTGGCTGTCGAGATTGCGCTGAATATCAAAGGAATTGCTCATACGTTTCTCCTCGCGTTGAAATCGCATGATAAGTGGCGGCAGAAAGGCGGCAGTTCCCGACGCGGGAAAATTAACTTCCCGGCGGGACGTTTTTGGCAGTGGGTTAGCTGGCGAGGCGCAGCAAATGCTGCTGGAGCGAAGCCCAGCTAATGCTGAACTCGCCCTGGGCGGTTTGCAGCAGCAGCGTTTCGGCCGCCAGCGCGTCGTCGATGCAGCGCGTCCAGCCTAGCTGAGGGCGCGCGGCCAGCCAGCTTGCCAGTGGCGCTTCATACTGTGAGGGGTGATACAGCGTGACGTCCGTTGCCCGAGCGCTTGAACTCTGAAGCTGAGTCAGCAGCGCCGTGAGCTTTTGCTGGTCGCTCAGGCCGCCAAACAGCTGTTCAAACGCGGCCGCAATGAGCGCCTGCGCCTGGCCGACGATTTCGGCACTTTGCGCGTCCCGCTCGGCCCGCCATTCGCTAAAAAAGGGCTCAACCCGCAGCCAGAATTCCCCCTCTGCCTCTTCACAGCGTGTGATGACCAGCCGTTCAGCATAGACCTGCGCCTCGGCGAGCATCTGCTCAGCCTGTTGACGAGCCTCCTCCAGCAGGGCTTCACTCTTGCGCATGGCCTGTTCTACCAGGCTTTGAGCCTGTTGCTGCTCCTGCAAAGCGGAGTGCGGCAACAGTACGCCGTCAATCACCTGGTCGTTCTCTTCTAAAGCAAGTTTACGGCCGACCCACATGGTTTATTGCTCCCGTGAAAAATCATTCAGCGCTGGCATCGCCGAACGTTGAGCCTGCCAGATCCCGCCATCCCACAGCGCCTGCAGGCGATTTAGCGGCGCAGGTTCATCCGCCAGCCACGCTTCGCATCGCACAATCACAGGCTGAGGGAAACTGAGCCGCAGCCGCAGCCAGGCCGCAGGCGTCAGAATCGGGCGCAGCAGGCAGAGCACGGCGAAACTCGGCTCTTCGCTAAAACTAAGACTTGCGGGCAGCCAGACGCCGGGGCGTAGCCCCCGGGTTAGACGTTCGCACCAGATCCGCTGAGATTCGGTGAGCTGCCCCGCCCCGCTCCCGCGCTGACAAACCTCAGCCACCAGCGCAAAAAGCGTTTCGCGCTGGGCTAAGTCAAGCGAAACCAGCGCCAGCAGGCGGGCGTCGGGCGTATCCGGCAGAGACTCCTCCAGCGCCAGCATAGCCGGCACGGCCTGCGGCGATTTAAGCATCAGGCTCTGGCGTCGCGCCTCGTCCAGGCTGAACCAGGGCAGCCCGAACCAGCTGGCATCCGCCTGCCGCCAGAACCCCTCCTGCCACCAGCGAAGCCAGTTCGCCGCGAGCGCGTAGTCCCAGGCAATCACTGGCGTTACCGCCGCTCTGAGGGCACAACGGCCAGTCCAGTCGAGCCTGAGTTTTTACCGCGCTTCATCGCCTTTAGCTTCGGTAAAAGGGTGAAGATCCCGCCGAGCAGCAGCAACAGGCCCATCAGCGAGAAGAACAGCGTCCTGACCGTGGCATACTGCGAAAGCGTCAGCTGGAAAGGCCCTAAGGTCACCAGTTCCACGCGGTCGTGATAGGCCGCAGCGGGCACAAACACCACGGAAAGCGCCCCGTCATTTTTCCCGGAAAGCCCCGGAATACTCGCGGCGACCAGTCGACGGATCCTGGGCTCAATGCTGTCGGGGTCCATCTCCGGGGTGTATTTAATAAACACCGATGCCGATGCGGGCTGCACCGGCTCGCCGGGCGCCACGCGCTCAGGCAGGACAACGTTCACCCGAGCCACCACCACGCCGTCAATCTGTGAAAGCGTGGACTCCAGCTCCTGGGAAAGCGCATAGATATAGCGGGCGCGCTCTTCGAGCGGGCTGGAAATAATGCCGTTTTTCTGGAACACCTCGCCCAGGTTGGTCCGCGCTTTGTGCGGCAACCCGTTGGCGTTGAGAATGCGGACGGAGCGTTCAATATTGTCCTGAGCCACCAGCACGGTGACGCCGGTTTTATCAATTTGCTTGTCGGCTTCAATCTTGTATTTCGAGAGTTCGGAAATGATGTCATTGGCATCGTTTTCCGTCAGGCCGGTGTTCAGAATGACCTGTGAGTCGCAGCCTGCCAGCAGCAGGACCAGCAGCCAGGGCTGCAGGATTTTTCGCCAGCGTCGTTGCATGATGGATTACTGCAGGTTGGTCAGTTTATCGAGCCCCGAAATGCTCTTCGAGACAATCTTGGCGTTCATCATGCTCTCCAGGTAATAGTTAGAGAGCTGGTCGTCCACCTGGTTAAGCACCAGCGGATCGGTGGAGCGTGCGGCTTTACGCAGCACGTTATTCATCTGTTTCTGGTCGCCTTCCATCTGCTTGAACATGCCGGAGGCTTTTTCAAACATTGCGGCAGGTTTCCCGCCCACGCCGCCCATCGCCGAGGCCGCTTCCGGCTGCTGCAGCGCGGCTGAAAAGAAAGCGGCATCGCTTTGATTCGCGACGCTGTTGCCGAACGGGATGGAAGACTGAGTGGCCGGGCTGGATGCAGCGCCCAGAGACTCGGGTTCTGGCAAAGGCATACCTGTCGCAGGATTAAGAATGTGCATAAGAGAGTTTCCGCCAGCAGAAGAGAAGATCAGGGATTCACGCCGGGGCGAATCCCTGATTAGCATTAGAAGGAAATTTTGTTCTGTGCCAGAGAACTGATCATGGTGGTGGCGGAGTTCTGGTAGCCGGACACGTAGGCGTTCTTACGGTCACGTTCAGCTTTGTCCAGAGAGTCCTGCATGGATTTGTTTTCGATAGAGTCCATCTGGGACTGGAAGCTATCTGCCAGGCTGCTGCTTGCGCCCGCGTTGTTACCGGTGTTTACTGATGCCATGATGTTTACTCCTCGTTAATTAAACAGCAAATGTTGTGTCATTCACGGATTAAGTGGCGCGGCGTAAGCGGCAGTTCCAAAGAAATTTAAAAAATTAATTTTCCTTTTCAGTCAAAGATTTAATTCTCTGGTACAGCGTTCTTCTTGGAATACCCAATTCATGTGCGGCGCTGACAACCCGATTTTCATGCCGCGAAAGGCAATCTTCTATCAGGCTGTATTCTATCCGCCGCAGGCGTTCGCGCAGCCGAACGGAACGCATCTCCGGGTGCGCCACCTGCCCCAGGGCCGGCAGCCCCAGCACAAACCTTTCGGCAGCGCCTTTCAGTTCACGAATATTCCCCGGCCAGCGGTGCATCAATAGTGCTTCGCTGAGGTGCTGCGGCATCGGCGGCATTGGGCGATTCAGCCGAATAGCAGACTCCTGCGCAAAACGGCGGAACAGGGGAATAATGCATTCCACGCGCTCACGCAGCGCCGGAAGCGAAATTTTGACCGTCGTCAGGCGGAAGAAGAGATCCTGGCGGAACAGCTTTTGCTCCATGAGCTGGGCAAGGGGCTTTTGCGAGGCCACAATCACCCTCAGATTAAGCGAAATAGACTGCGTGCTGCCCAGGCGCCCCACGGTGCGGGTTTCTAACACCCGCAGCAGCTTGGCCTGCAGGCTCAGGGACATACTGTCAATTTCATCCAGAAACAGGACACCATTATTGGCGCTTTCAATGTAGCCAGCACGCGAATGTGTCGCGCCGGTGTAGGCCCCCGCCGTCACGCCAAACAGTTCACTTTCTGCCAGCGTTTCGGGGATCGCCGCGCAGTTAATTGGCACAAAAGCGCCACGACAGCCGGAATGGTCGTAGATACGGCGTGCAAAGGTGTCTTTCCCGGTGCCCGTTTCGCCCTCCAGCACCAAATCAACCTTCAGTGGGGCTAACGTTTGCAGCCAGATATCCAGCCCATCGTGCACATTTTCAGACGCGGGTAATGCGGCTGCGGACCGCGGCATATTCAAGTCGATATCGACCGGAATATGTTTTATCTCCCAATGATTCGAACTGTTTTCTTTCATAAATCCCCCGCTGCCTGGCTTATTCAAGGTCTGGCGTATGAGTCCCACTTATGAACCATAAACGTGAACCACAAAATAATTGCCGCCTGCTGCCGTGAATAAAATACGGTAGCACGCTAAATAAATGAGTTTTGTTTATGAGAAGCAGGAACAACCTATCACCGAGCCGCGGTTTCACAATCAGACAAAATTTTAGCCTCATGTAGGAATATCCCTACATAAGAATTCAGGTTTAACTGTTCCGATGTCTGGATAGCAGGTTGTTTTGAGCGGAATAAAATCGTCAGCCGATAGCGTTTGCTGAGATTCATTTCGTGAAGCCGACTGAAAAAAAATGTGAGATTCGCTGAATATTTCCAAATGTATTAATAAGAATCTAAATTTATCACAATTAAACTAAATAAATGATTTTAATGAATAAATTAAATAAAAACAGACAGGCCGTTAATTTTTTACCCTGTTGCGACCAAAAAATGAATTTTTGCCCGACTCACGTATGAAGCCCGACGGATTCTCCGACAGGATTTCCTCACAATCCGCAAAGCCGATAATATATATTTACGATTATTTACATTGAGAGGTCGCTATGGAAACACCCTTTTCTTTTTGAAATATATTTCACTTTTAGTATTTATGTTTAATTGGGAACATTCCTGGACGCATTTACTGCGATTAATCACGCTATTTTAGCTTGTCAAAGAAATAAACTGCTTTGTAACTAAAAAAAGCAGCCACCCTCTTTGGAGACGTGGCCACTGAATTACCCCATTTTGTAAAGAAACAGGCAAAAATTACCGCTCCACAATCAGGCGAATTTCGCCATGTGGCTGTTCACTTCGTTCACGTAGTTAGGGTCGCCTAAAGAGACGCTGGACAGGTTGTGCAGGTTCACCTGATCGTCGCCGGAGTTATAGGCGCGCAGCGCGGCATCATAGCTGCCGAATTTCTCTTTGCCTTCTTTAAGCATCAACGCCGAACACATGATCTGGTTGGCCGGAGAGTTCATGTCGCTGCCGAGCTTGTCCGGGTATTTGCTTTGCATCTCCCGGTAAGTGTCCGGGTTGATCTGGTTCATGCCGCTGTCGGTCAGGCCGTTACCCGGGTTGGTGGATTTGGCATTTACGTCCCCACCGGATTCCTGCATCGTCAGCGCGGCTAAAAGCTTGGCCGGAACGCCGGTTTCAGCGGAGGCTTTTTCATATTCTCCCCCGAACTGGGAAACAATTTTTTGCAGCGTTGGATCGCTGGTTTTCAGGCTGGTGTCGCCCGGCGGCAGGCTATCCGCAGACGGCCCGGACGCACCGGATGGACCACCAGAAGGCGCGGCCGCGAGGTTATTCAGCGGGCGGCCTGCATCCCCGACGCCATCGCTGCTGCCGCTGTCCATGCCAGAACCGGAGCCGGAACCAATGCCGCTCGCCGGTGAAGAGGAATCGTCGTCCCCCTTACTTTGCCCGGTGTTCATGTGGAAGAGCTGCATCAGCTCTTTCAGGAACTGCTGCAGCATCTGCTGGAGTTCCTGCATCATGCTGTCGGCGGAACCGCTGCTGCTGCTTGACGAAGCATTCGCCGGGTTCGTTGCCGGGCTGTTATTACTGGCCGGTGAGTCGCCGAAGTTAATCGCCGAAGGCTTGTCCGCTGCACCCGTGTTGGCAAAGTTCAGCGCCAGCGGGATCGCCAGCGTGTTCCCGCCGTTATTCAGCAGCAGTTTGGCGGTAATGCTGTTACTGCCGTTCTGTGAGTCAGGTGATGCCCCGTCCAGGCCTGGAAAATGGTTTTCCGGCAAAAGCGGTGAGAACCCGCCCGGTCCTGATGATATCTGCATACAACACACTCCCTAAGTGATACCCAGTAGCAATAACCGGCCGCCGCTTAACCGCGCAATGACGCTTAGTTTTACCCACGCCCGGAATGTTCAACTGAGTGAGAAGCAGGGGTAAAGAGTTCCTTACATGGCAAAAAATGGGAACCCAAGTGCGCTTTTCGCCACACATTGCCTGTAAGAATTAGAGGAGATAACGCGATGCAGACTAAACAATGGCGCTGGGGACTTTTACTGCTTAGCCTGCCGGCCCTCGCCCAGGCCGAATGCTTTACCCGCGTGGGGCATGCCTTTGGGATTGCTCCCGCATTGCTGGAGGCCATCGCCTGGAAAGAGTCGAAATTTAGTCTCTCGTCGGTGAACGCCGCCAACTCGAACCACACCGAAGACGTGTGCATGATGCAGGTGAACAGCGTGCATTTTGGCCGGTTGAAGCAGCTGGGCGTGACGCGTGACAACCTGCTGCACGATCCCTGTACCTGCATCGCCACCGGCGCGTGGGTGTTACACGGGCTGTTCCGCCAGTATGGCCGCTCCTGGAATACCGTCGGCATGTACAATACCGGCCCGTCGGAAAAGCGCCGCCAGCTTCGAAGCCGCTATGCTGATGACGTCCAGCGTATTTACAAGATCCTGCAAAAGCAGCAGCCCGCGCGGCGTGAAGAGGATCTGTTTGCCAGCAACGTGGCTGCAGGCCAATAAAAAACCGGGATATTTCCCGGTTTTTTATTTCTATCAATATCAGCGCGGCGCGGCGGCCTCCAGCAGCGAAGGCAGCTCGGCAATAAATGCTCTGACCTCGCCGCTCTGGCTGATAAAGGCGTTTAACCAACCCGCAAACCGCTCGGCGTCCAGGACAAACATTTCGCACTGAGTGCAAAGCCGAATGGCATTTTCCCCATCGAGCGCCAGCCAGCAGCCACGCATCGCGTTCATTTCAAAGTTCATCGCCAGCAGGTTCGGCAGCAGCGCCGCATCCTGCCCGGTTAATTCCCCTACCCGGCAGTGCAGCACCGCCGCGCTGCTGTCCGGCGGCAGTTCAATCACCGCCGCCTCTTGCTGCTGCGCATCCGTCAGCAGGCATACGCCGTCTTCCAGACGCAGCGAGATCTTGTGCTGTTTTCCCCAGGCATCAAGCCACTGTTGAAGCTGCTGTTGCATCGTCATTTCCTTATCCTCCTTTCACCATAAATCCCGCCTCGGCGGCGTCTTGCAGCGCCGATTTCACTTCTTTTTCTGCCTGGGCCACGCCACCGTCCACGGTGTAGCTGAGCGGCGCGCTGTCGTCATCGCCGTAGCTAAAGTTGATGGTGCCCAGATTTTCGTTCATCGACAGCGACACGCCGTTAGAGCCGCCGAGTAAAAATGACGGCGTCGAGAACCCATCGGATTTGCTCTGCGTTTTTGTAAACGCGATAGATTTCAGTCGCAGTTTGTCTCGATCTTTTAACAGATCGACAATCGAGTCCTGGGTGACCGTATGGTTTGCCCACTGGTCGGCCAGCTTTTCACGCGGCTTGGTTTTCAGCTCAAGGGAGACCACCGCCTGGGAACTGCTGTTATCCTGCAGCCCGCGCAGGAGCGCTTTCAGCCGGTAATCCTCGCCCATCATCTGGGTAATGCGGTCGGCGTTACTCGGCGAAAACTCACCTTCCATAAAGTGGCGCATAAAGTGGAACAAGCCGTTGTTGTCGATGCGCGAAAGGTTCTTATAGGTGGACTGGTATTCCGCCTTGTTCACCAGCTGCTGCTGGTTGAGCACCGCATTTTGCTGGCGCACGGTTTGCTGCAGCGACTGTAGCGCCGCCTGCGGGCCGTTGCCCGTCAGCTCGTGGTGCCGCGACGGCGGAATAAAGCGGGCAAAGTGGGTTTCCAGCTTGCCCAGCCGCTCTCCGGCTGACATCGGCAGGCGTGGAGCCCCTTCCGCCGGCGTGAGTTCATCCAGAAGTTGGCGGCTGGCGAGGTCGGTAAACTCGCCGCGTAGCCCGGTGATAAGCGCATCCACCTCGGCATTGGTCGGTTCCGGCTGCGTATTCTGCACGGAAAGCGAGTCGGCCTGCTGCTGCCGGGCGGTCAGCTGCTGCAGCGTGTCGAGCAGCGGACGGCGCGCCTTCGCGTTATCGGCAGGCGGATACCAGCGTGTAAAATGGGCATCCAGCTGGCTGAGCTTATCGGCCACGGAGATCGGCAGCTCCCCTTCTTTCGGCTCCTCTTTCAGTTTGGCCAGCAGCTGCGTGGAGGCGCTGTCGGTGAACTGCTTGCCCAGCGTGGTCATCAGTTTTTCCAGGTGAACGCCCTCCACCGGCTGGGCATTTTTTAAGTCTACGGTGAGGCTGTGCGTCGTCCGGTTGTTGATTGACAGCTGCACGCTGGCCCCGACGCCGACGCCCACCGAGAAGGGATCTTTGTGCTTCGGCTGAAGGGTGGTGCTGACCGGAATGGCGATGTTAGCCCCGGCGCTCATCTGGTTAAATGCCCTCAGGCGGTGGTCGCTGTGGCTGACGCCCTGCCCTTCGGCGTTGCGTGAGTCCGTTCGTTCGCGGCTGCCCGCCAGCAGGTTAGTGTTGGCATAGACGCCGCCGCCGAGGCGGGCGCTGGTCGGGAAATCTTTCTCGTGGCTGTCGGTAAACGGGAAGCCAACGCTCGCCAGCGCGGCGGCGTTGATGTCCACGCTGAAGCTCTGGGTTGCGCCACTTTTCACGCTATGGTTGGCACCCCGGTTCAAAAACTCCAGCGGATCCAGCGTGCCGCTGCTCAGCTGTTCGATAAAACCGGGGATTTCGTGCTCCGCCAGTTCAAACGAGACACCGTGCTGGGACTGAAGCTGCCCGCCCAGCGTGACGCCGCCGCCCAGGCGAACGCCCTGCGACAGCGGGTGCTTATGGTCACCGTCGAGGTAAACTTTGTGGGTTTTGTTGTAGTCGGTCAGCACGTTGTAGCCGACGCCCACGATGCCGGTTGCCGACACGGCACCGGTGCGCCCGAAGCTGACGTTAATTCCCGTATCGCCGCGTGAAAAGCTCATAGTGTAGCCACGATCTGCACCCACTTTGCCGCCAACGCCCGCCACAACCTGAGTGCCCGGTGCCACCGTGGCGGTGGCAGACGCCCCATAGGTGCGGCTGAACGCCAGGTTTTCGCCGCTCTCCAGCGAGAGCACGGTGGAGACCATTTTGTCCTGCATTTCGCGCTGGTTTTCCGCCTGCATCACGGTTTTGGTATTGATGTTAACGCCGTGGTTTTCTTTGCTGAACGCCTTGGTCATTGCCTTGATGGCGTCATAGTTGGCCTCCAGCGACTTGTGGTTGCCGAAGCCCTGAGTGGTGACCGTTTTAATCACGTTCCCGCCCCATTCGCTGTCCCTTAGCCGGGCCACGTTGGCGGCAATTTCCGTCATTTTGGCTGAACGCTGAGGTTCGCCCAGCAGCGAGGCCTGCTGCAGCTCATCCACCGAATCATGCAGGGATTTCAGCGCCAGCACGTCCAGCATTACCCTGGATTTCACCAGCCCGATGTCGTCATGGATATCGCGCTGGCGCCCCATCGGGACCTGTTCTTTCTGGTGGTTAAGAGTTATTTGCCGCGCTTCCAGCTCGGCAATAATCGCCCCGGCGTGGTTGCTTTTATCGGCCGGATAGCGCCGCAGCAATTCGTTCAGTTGCCCGGTCAAATTATCCTGGCGGCTGCTCGACGGGTTCAGCGCCCCGCTTTGGCTATGGTTCAGCCCAAAACGAGAAGGCGTGGCCTCCTGGCGGCGTTCGTCACGCACGCCATAGTGCTGGCCAATTTGCTCGCAGTAATGCGTGCTGCTGTCGGAAAGCTGGCGTGCAAAGCTGCTCATTTCTTCCAGCAGCGCCTTTTCCTGCGGCTGCCACTGGCGCGCCGTTTCCCCGCTCATGATTTCGAGACGCTGGCTTAAGCCTGGGCGCGGAGCCGCTCTGCCCGGCTGCTGCGAGAGCGCCTTCAGCCGCTGGGTCAAATCCCCCTGCTGCTGGTAGACGTCTTTCAGCCCTTCACGCCCGGCGTAGCGGTGCTGAATAGAATAGGCGGCGGTTTTTATCGGGCGCGGCCATTCCAGCGACGGACGGAAGACAAACGTGCTGAGACGAGTGCGGAACGAGGTCCGAACCTGCTTGCCGTCCTGCCCGGTCTGGCCGAGGAAGTTTACCTCGCGTTTGAAGGTGATCCCGGTGCCCGGCAGGCGCCAGTCTTTTGACGCTTTCGTCAGGCGCTCGTAGTGCTGGCGAGCCATGTTGGGTTCCGCCACCGGCGCGGTCGCCGGGTCGCCTTTTTCCCAGTCTCCGGCTTTGAAGACAAACGTATTGCCCTGCTTGTCGAGGGCGCTGACTTGCCCCTTAGCCGAGGTTTGCAGCGCGGTGAGTTCAGGCTGGCTGCCGTCCTCGTTTGCCGGCAGAGTGGCTTTCGCTAACCCGTCAGCTTTGCCGCTGCTCCAGCCGTTTTCCGGCAGGCTGAACAGGCTCCCCTCTTTGCTTAACAGCCAAAGCTGCTTGTCTTCATCGAGGGCGAGATCGCTGACTTTTGCCGCATCCTCTTTCCCCGCGCTGCCGGGGACCAGCTTCTCAATTTGCTGCTGCAGAGCCGCCTGACTGAGCGTCTGGGTGGCACGCTGATTGCGGCGAGTGGTGGTGTCTATGTGGTGGAAGCCGATATCGCCTTTTTCGTTCACCGCCAGATAGCGGCGGCTGTCGATCGCCGTGAATGCCTGCGCTTTCTCGGCTTTGTCCAACCCGGCCGTGGCCAGATCGGCGCTTACGCTTTTGGTCACCTGCGGCAGCGCAAAAACGTTGCTGCCGTGGTCAACTTTGTTACTGCTCAGGTTGACCTTGAGGCGCTTCAGCTCGCCGTCTTTCATCAGCCACGGCTGGCCGTCCAGGCCGCACTGCAGCTTGTCCGCTTTTTCGTCGGAAGCGGCCCACAGGCCGGTAGTTTCGTTGAAGTAGTGCACTTTGCCGTCGTGCAAAGCCAGCTTGCCGAGCCGCCCGAGATCCACCACATCATGGGCGGCAGGCGTGACCTGCGGCAGCCCTTTTTGGTAGTCGAGCACCAGGCTGTCGCTGAGGTTCCAGCTGCTCTGCGGCTTGAGATCGCCGCCGTGCCAGTGGAAGGTAATGGCGTGCTTCTGGTCGTACTTATCCTTCACGATAAGGTGCAGGCGATCGGTTTCATCGGCCAGCATATCTTCGATTCGCGCGCCATCTTCAACGGTCGCGGCCACGTATTGCGTGATGTTATCCAGCAGCGGCTTGTGCCGGGCTTCCCCAAAGGTCAGCGCCGTGCTTTGTGCATCAGGTTTGTCGCCGCAGTGCAGCCGGCCATTGTTGTCCAGCGCAAACAGCAGCGGGCCGTGCAGCGCCGTTTTCTTCAGCGTCATGTTCTCGGGCAGCGTCAGCATTTTAGGCTGAGGATCGGTCGCCGCCAGGTTGGCCAGATAGGCCACCTGCGGCTTCTTCTCGTCGTCGCTCAGCAGCACCAGAGCATCGCGCTTCGGGCCTACCGCATAGTGATCGATTTTGTGCTCAAAATTGACCTTGATCGTGTCACCCACGGCGCTGCCAAGCTGTTTGTCGTCGTTCACTCGCCACAGCATGCCGTCGCTCTGGCGCGACAGGGAGGAGAGTTTATCGTCCTCGCCGGAGAGCGATTGCCAGGCGTTGGCGGCGCTGTCAAAGCTAAAGAGTTTTTTGTCGTGCAGGCGGTAGCGCGTGCCGTCGCCGTCGGTAACGCTGTCCGTCAGGCGGTCGCGGATGCCCGTTTCCGGCAGACGCACTTTCTCACCGCCAATCTCGACGGTCTGGCGGTCGTGCCAGGAAAGATGCTGCCCGGCGGGCGCCAGGCTTTGGCGGCGCATAAATCCCCGATGGGGAGGATGTACTTCCCGCCACTCCACTTTTTGCTGACTGTGGCTGAGGGCAATAAACGCGCCGGGCTGGCTGCGCAGCGTCATCAACCGCCCTTCTTTATCCAGCAAAACATGCTGATGGCCGTCGTCGCTGGCCAGGTGATTTTGATAACGCAGGCGGTCATGGCCGATGGTTTTTTCCATCAGGGCATGTAGAGGCGCAGAGGTTGCGGGCGTATCGATCTCCAGCCGCCCTTTTTTATCGAGCGATAGCCGGGTTTCCAGCAGCATGTTTTTTTCAGGCTCAATCTCCAGCGGCAGCTCGGCAAAGTGGCTGCCAGGCGTTCCGACTTCATTACTGGGGATGGCGTTCGGGTCGGACACATCCGGCTGACTATAAACGCTGGCGGAACTGGCACTGGGCTGGCTGTAAAGGCTTGGGCTAGTGGCACGAGAAGCGCTGGCCTGGCTATAGAGACTTGGGCTGCTCGCGCGAGAAGCGCTTGCCGTGGCGGGAATCGTAATTTGCGCGGCATCTTGTCCGCTGCGATGCCGTCCTAAAAAACGGCTGAACATTCCTTTTTGCGGCGTCTGCGTATTTGCCGCACTCTGCCTTAGTCCACCGGGGGGCAGCGTAGCTCCGGCCTCGGCGTGCAGTGACCCCGACGCGATTTGCGTGGGTGGCGCTTTGCTTTGTTTTATCGCTGAGGCGCATGACCGCCCCTGCTGTAAATCGGTAATTTCACGGTCGCTAATGGCTCGCCCTGGCTTGATAAAAGCCGATATTCCTAATCCCATGCTGTTACCCCTTAACAGTCAAACACGTTCTCCGCTTAGTCAGTGGTAAGAATTCAGTTCCGGTTCCAGGCTAAATTTTCTTTAACTCTGTGTAAAACCAGAAAAAACCAGCCACAGCAAGGGCTGCAGCCCGGTTGAACGTTAAAATAAAATCAGAAAAAACCGATAGCCCCGGCGTTTTCTGGCCGGAGAAAAAGCGGGAATGTAGCGGCAGATTGACCCATGACAAGGTCGGCGGCGGACGCCGCTCTCTATAATCGGCCTCCTTCCGCACAGGGGTAAATAACCGTGGATTATCAACTTAATTTCAACTGGCCAGCGTTTATGGAAACGTACTGGCAGAAAAAGCCGGTGGTGCTCAAAAACGCACTGCCTAATTTTGTCGACCCTATAACGCCCGACGAACTTGCCGGCCTTGCAATGGAAAATGAAGTCGACAGCAGGCTGGTCAGTTTTAAAGAGGGAAAATGGCACGCCAGCAATGGCCCCTTTGAACACTTTAATAATCTCGGCGAGACCGGCTGGTCGCTGCTGGCCCAGGCCGTTAATCACTGGCACGAACCCGCCGCCGCGCTGGTGCGCCCTTTCCGCGTGTTGCCGGACTGGCGGCTGGATGATTTGATGATTTCGTTTTCCGTACCGGGCGGCGGCGTTGGCCCGCATATCGACAACTATGACGTGTTTATTATCCAGGGGATGGGCAGCCGCCGCTGGCGCGTGGGCGATAAGCTGCCGCTGAAGCAGTTTTGCCCGCACCCAGCGCTGCTGCACGTTGAGCCGTTCACGCCGATCATCGATGAAGATTTAGCCCCCGGCGATATCCTCTACATTCCGCCTGGCTTCCCGCACGACGGCTTTACCCATGAAACGGCGCTGAACTATTCGGTTGGCTTCCGCGGGCCAAACAGCCGCGACTTAATCAGCAGCTTTGCCGATTATGTGCTGGAAAATGACCTCGGCGGCGATCACTACAGCGACCCGGATCTCACCTGCCGCGTAAACCCTGGCAAAGTAGAAAACTACGAGCTGGAACGCCTGCGCGACATGATGACGGCGTTGATTAGCCAGCCGGAAGCGTTCAACCAGTGGTTCGGCAGCTTTGTGACCACGCCGCGGCACGAGCTGGATATTGCATCTGCGGAGCCGCCTTACGAGCCCGAAGAAGTGGCCGCCGCGCTGGCTGGCGGAGAAGAGCTGATTCGCCTGAGCGGGCTGCGGGTATTGCAGGTTGGCGAGGGTTTCTTCGTCAACAGTGAACCGCTGGACGTTAGCCATCAGGCCGCCGCCGTGTCAATGTGCCGCTATACCCGGCTGACCAAAACGGAGCTGGGTGCCGCCGTGGAGGATGACGAATTTATCCGCCAGCTGACGGCGCTGATTAACCAGGGGTACTGGTACTTCGAGGATTAAGCCGGTCCAGAGCTGTCTCTTAGTCATAAATAGGCGTTATGAAAGACTGGCTAATATTCCGTTCACTTTGAGTCCTGTTTTATATGCAGCCCCCGCACCGGTGAACGTCTTAGGGGAGTCACCGTCACTCCCCTAAGAACCCGGACTCCCGGCAAAATAAATCGACCGCGTGAGCGGCAGACCTCCGTTTTATCTCCCAGTCCTGGGTCGGCTGAGATGCGTTCCCGACGCTCTCAGCCTCCGGTCGTTCCCGACGCCCGGCCCCTGGCCAGTCGGAGAGAAAACGCAGGCGATTTAAGCCGGAACCGTGCCTCGCTTCAATCCCGCAGCCACTCTGAACGTTTGGGTAGCTGTAAGTCTCACAGCCACGCCCTTGTCCCCGACTCTCATCGCCCCCGGCTATGACCCAACTCAGACGGGGTTGAGCTGCCGGGAGCAGCGAAAGAGAGCGATCGTCGGGAACGAATCGCGAACGACCCCGAATGTTTGGGTGATAGCCGGTGGGTTTACCGCTTCAGCGGCGATGAGCTCGCCGGGCGCCGGGGGTTGTCAGGGGGCATGGCGTAATGCCCCCTGACACGTTCACGTGCTCTGAAAGTACAAGGGAAACTTAATTATCGGTGAACGGCATAACTGCGGAGCGAAAGATATCTGTGGAAGATTTGAAAGAGAAATGTGATTAAGCAACAACGCCAATCCCCCAAGAAATCTCGCCCAATGAAGCCAAACTCACCAGAACTTACTACAGTTAGTAAGGGCCTCCCCTTAAGGTATCAGGTGACGTTATGGCGCTTTATTCCATCGGAGAAGTGGCTGCGCTTTGCAATATTAATCCGGTAACCCTCCGGGCCTGGCAGCGGCGTTACGGGTTGCTCAAACCTAAGCGAAGCGACGGCGGGCATCGCCTGTTTGACTCCGCCGACATCGAGCGGATTCGCGAGATCCAAACCTGGATCGAGCAAGGCGTGCAGGTCAGCAAAGTCAAAGGCCTACTCAGCGGTGAACACCGGGAAAAAGAACACGCCTGGGGAGAGCGGCAGGAAACGCTGCTCCGCCATCTGCAAAGCGGCAACCCCAACCTGCTCCGCGCCTGGATAGCCGACATTGGGCGTATCTATCCGGCGCACACGCTGGTGCAACATCTCTATCTTCCGCTGCGTCGCCGCCTTTACGGGCAGCAAATTGCGCTCTGCGCGCTGCTTAGCCTGCTGGACGGCGCTCTGATCAACTATATCGCGATGTGTATTGCCACCGCGCGCAAGCAAAATGGCAGAGATGCTTTAGTCGTGGGCTGGAACGTGCAGGACACAACGCGGCTGTGGATGGCGGCGTGGATTGCCAGCCAGCAAGGCTGGCGGGTCGACGTGCTGGCTAATTCGCTGAGCAGCCTGAAACCGGAGATTTTTGACCGGCAAACGCTGCTGGTCTGGTGCGGTGACTGCCCCGGAGAACGGCAAATAGACCAGATTGAATCATGGCGCAGCGCAGGGCTGCCCGTTTTTGTGCTGGGTAACGTTGAGCGCAGACAGCCCACGGACTGACGGCAATAAAGAGGGAAAATGGCCTTTTTCCCTCTTCGTCACAATCAAAGGTTCATTAACAACCCCGCTTCCCTTTATAATCGCTTCGTTAACAAACGGAGCAACGGATGAAACTGTCAAAAATGGCCCTTGTGGGCGGAATGCTGGTTATGGCGATCGGCGGCATTGGCGGCGTGATGCTGGTCGGCTACATCGTTATTTTGCATGGCGCGTGACGTAACTTTCCAGGCGCTCAAACAGGCGGTCAGTAACAATTGCCGCCAGCGCCACCAGCACCGCGCCCTGAATCACATAGGCGGTATTAAAGCCGCTTAGCCCGATAATAATCGGTGACCCGAGCGTGTTAGCGCCCACGGTAGACGCGATCGTTGCGGTGCCGATATTAATAATCACCGACGTCCTGATGCCCGCCAGAATAACCGGCGCGGCGAGCGGCAGTTCCACTTTCCGCAGCATTTGCCCGCGGCTCATGCCGATGCCAAGCGCAATCTCGCGCGCGGATTCAGGCACGGCGCCAATTCCCGCCAGCGTCCCCTGTAAAATCGGTAGCAGGCCGTAAATCACCAGCGCGATGATCGCCGGCTCTTGCCCGAACCCCATCACCGGCACCGCCACGGCTAAGACGGCCACCGGCGGAAAAGTTTGCCCGGCGGCGGTAATGGTCTCCACCAGCGAACGAAACTCTTCCCCCGCCGGACGCGTGACCAGAATCCCCAGCCCCACGCCAATCACCATCGCAACCACGCTGGAAATGCCCACCAGCGTTAAGTGCGCCAGCGCCAGAGAGACAAAGCTGTCCTGCTGGTACATCGGCCTGGTCAGCTGCGGGAACAGCCAGCTAAACAGCCCGCTGGTGTAGGGCAGCAGCACCAGCAGCGCAGCAAAAAGCGCGATAAGCCACAGCAAAGGGTCACGCAGCAGGCGCATGTTCTCTCCTCCTGACCAGGTCGCTAAAGTGCAGCACGCCGCAGGGCTGATTCTGGGCATCCACCACCGGCAGTTTTTCGCACTGGCGGTCGATAAACAGCGAGAGCGCTTCGCGCAGCGTCATGTCTGCCCGGATAGGTTCCCCTTCCAGACGTTCATCGGCGCGAATGCTGTCCGCGACGTGGCGCAGTGAAAGCAGCCGGACGCCAAGCTCGCTGCGGCCAAAGAAATCACGCACAAAGTCGTTGGCCGGGTTGGTCAGCAGCTCCAGCGGCGCTCCCTGCTGGATAACTTTGCCGCCGTCCATCAGCACGATGTTGTCGGCAAGCGTTAAGGCCTCGTCAATGTCGTGGGTCACCAGCACGATGGTGCGCCCCAGCAGTTGATGAATGCGGATCATCTCCTGCTGCAGCGTCGCGCGGGTGACCGGGTCCAGCGCACCAAAAGGCTCGTCCATCAGCAGCACCTCCGGGTCGGCCGCCAGCGCACGGGCCACGCCCACGCGCTGCTGCTGCCCGCCGGAAAGCTGGTGTGGATAGCGGTCGCGGAACTGCGCGGCGTCCAGGCCTAACAGCTCCAGCAGCTCGTCGATACGTTCGGCCACTCTCGCCTTCGGCCACTTCAGCAGCTCAGGCACCGTGGCGATGTTCTGCGCCACCGTCCAGTGCGGGAACAGGCCGATGGACTGAATGGCGTAGCCCATGCGGCGGCGAAGCGCCTTCGGGTCAAAGCTGCGGATTTCTTCCCCGGCAAAGCGAATGCGCCCTTCGTCGTGCTCTACCAGGCGGTTGATCATCTTCAGCGTGGTGGACTTGCCTGAGCCGGAGGTGCCGATCAGCACGGTGAATTGCCCTTCAAGGATGTTCAGCGTCAAATCACTGACCGCCGCTTCGCCGTGGAAGTATTTGCTGACGCGATCGAACTCGATCATTATTTTGCCTCCAGCAGAGAAATAAACAGCTTAAACAGCGCGTCGACGATCACCGCCAGGGCGATAACCGGCATCACGCCAAGCAGAACCAGATCCAGCGCGCTGCTCAACAGCCCCTGGAAAATAATCGAGCCAAATCCACCTGCGCCAATCAGCGCGGCGATAACCGCCATGCCGATAGTCTGCACGCAGACCACACGCAGGCTGCGGAGCAGCACCGGCAACGCCAGCGGCACCTCCGCTCGCCAGAAAATTTGTGCCCGCGACATACCCATGCCCAGCGCGCTTTCCACGATGTTGCGCGGTACCTGCTGCAAACCCGCCACCACGCCACGCACCAGCGGCAAGAGCGCATAAAGCACCAGCGCAATCAGCGCAGGCGCGACGCCAATCCCACTCACGCCCATTTTCCCCAGCCACGGCAGCCAGGCGGCAAGACCCGCCAGCGGCGCAATAAGCAGGCCAAACAGCGCCACGGAAGGCACCGTCTGGATCACGTTGAGCAGAGAAAACACGCCGGATTGCCAGGCCGGGCGGCGATAGCAAAGGAGCCCCAGCGGGACGCCAATCAGCAGCGCCGGAGCCAGCGTACCGGCCAGCAGGGCCAGGTGGCGGCTCAGGGCATCGTCAAACACGTCCTGGCGGTTGACGTACTCCTTCATCAGCGAAAGATCGCTGAAGTAGCCGGTTGCCAGCAGCGCGACGGGGACGACCCAGACCTGGAGATTCAGCAAGAGCCGCCACAAAGGGCTGGCCGTGAGTCTGTTAGCCGCATCGGCGCAAAGCAGCAGGCAAACCGCCAGCATCAGCCACAGCCCGCTGCCGGGGGAAGTACGCGCGAGGGAACTGCCCTCCAGGGCAAGCTGGCTCGCGGTGTGTCCCAGCAGTAACAGCAGGCCGATAAACAGCAGCTCGCCGGTGGCAATAATCACCAGCTGAGTGAGGGCGCGGGCGGGGGCCAGCGTCAGGCCAGCCAGCATCAGAAAAGGAATCGCCAGCCAGTAATACAGCGTGCCGGGCAACTGGGTGACGCCCAGCGGCTCGCCGGAAACCAGGCGGTTAGGCGCGTTGTTGATGATCGGGAGTAACATCAAGGCGGCCGCCAGCAGTAACACCAGCAGCAGCAGTACCCTGTTATGAATTTTTAGCAAACGTCATTCCAGCTAATTGATGACAAACAGCCGACAACCGGCGTTGTCGACTGTTTGAGGCAGACCAAATAACGACGTGCATTTCGGGCTTTGAAGCACAATGCACGCCGCCAGCAGGCTATTTAACAAAGCCTTTTTGCTTTAAATAATCAGCGGCCACTTTTTTGGCATCCTGACCTTCCACGGCAATCTTAGCATTCAGCTGCTGCAGCGTTTTCTGGTCGAGGGAAATAAAGACCGGTTTCAGCCAGTCGCCAATTTGCGGGTACTCTTTCAGCACGGCCTCACGCACTACGGCGGTTGGCGCAGAAACGGCCTGCACGCCTTTCGGGTCGGTGAGCGTTTCCAGGCCCAGGGCCGCAACCGGGCCATCGGTGCCGTAGGCCATCGCGGCATTAACGCCGGAGGTTTGCTGTGCCGCTGCTTTAATGGTTACTGCGGTGTCGCCCCCGGCCAGGGAAAGCAGCTGGCTTTGTTCCAGCTTAAAGCCGTAGGCTTTTTCGAAGGCCGGCAGCGCGTCGGAGCGCTCGATAAACTCGGCGGAAGCCGCCAGCTTAAAGGTGCCGCCCTTTTTCAGGTATTCGCTAAGATCCGCCAGGGAAACCAGGTGGTTTTTCTCCGCCAGGTCCTTACGTACCGCGATGGTGTAAGTGTTGTTGGCCGGGGCCGGCGTCAGCCAGACCAGGTGATTTTTGTCGTAATCCAGTTGCTTAACTTTCTCATAGCCCTTCTGGGCATCTTTCCAGGCCGGATCGTTTTCAGTTTTAAAGAAGAACGCGCCGTTGCCTGTGTATTCCGGGTAAATATCCAGCTCGCCGGAGGTAATCGCCCCGCGCACAACCGGGGTGGTGCCGAGCTGGACTTTATTCACGGTTTTTACATCGTGGCTTTCCAGAACCTGCAAAATAATATTGCCGAGCAAAGAGCCTTCGGTGTCAATTTTAGAGCCGACTTTCACCGGTTCCGCCGCCTGCGCGCCTGTTGCCAACATCACTAACCCTGCCAAACCCCAACGTGTTGATATGTTCATAGTTATTCCTCGTTGTTCTTTACTTAAAAATCATGCAGTAAACAAAGAATAGCCGAGTTTGAATCGGCTGGGGAAAGCACTAAGCGGTATATGATATGCGAACTCGTTTGGACAGGCGGACAGCCGCAGGTGCCGGGCTAAATCCCCACACTTATTGCCATTTATACTTTTTTTACCCACCGCCTGGGCTTTTTTACCTTCTTTTTATACGCCAGTGAATATGCTCTTTTCGTCGCCGAGAGGCTTAGAAAAAGACCGCCATGAACTCACTCATTCACCACTCACTCGTTAAAAACATTTTTACGCTTTTCGCTTTGCCGCAGGCTTCATCCAATGAAGAATCCGTCGGCCAGTCAGTGCGGCAAAAGCCAGCGGCGGAGCGAGCTAAAGAGTTTGCCGAAGAGGTACAGCGCTACCTGCAGCGTCACCCCGACACAAAGCACGTTGATATTTACCTCAATGACGTCAACGGGGCTTTTCGCGGCAAGCGCATCGCGGTAGACAGCCTGCTGTCGCTCTCTGCCGGCTGCTATTTCCCGCAGTCCGTTTACGCGATGGATCACGAGGGTAAACCTTTTAGCCAGGCATCAGCCAGCGTGGAATACGACGAGCCCGACGGGCTTTGCCTGCCAGTGGCGGGGACGCTGCGGCCCTGCGCCCACGACCCGAAGCACAACGCGCAGCTGCTGTTAACCATGAAGCAGAGCGACGGCAGCGGCTACGCGCTAGAACCCAGAGTGGTGCTGGAAAATGTCCTGCAGAAGTTTCATTACCACGGCCTCTACCCGGTCGCTGCGCCGGAAATAGAGTTTTACCTGGTCAGCAAAGCCCAACAGGACGTGCCGGCCCAGGGCTGCTTTTATATGCCCGTCCCTTCCGATTACACCGCTTTTATTGAAGCGCTGGAGCAGGCCGCCGCCGATCAAAAGCTGCCGCTGAGCGGTATCGTCTGCGAAGCGGAAGCCGGGCAGTTTGAGCTGAACCTGAAGCATGGCAAAGACATCGTCGGCGTGTGCGAAAGCGTGCTGGCGCTACGCCGCCTGACCAGCATCGTGGCCGATAAGTTTGGCTATCAGGCCAACTTTATGGCGAAGCCGTTTTCGCACCTGGCCGGAAACGGCCTGCATTTTCATATCAGCCTGAACGACCGCAAAGGCGACAACGTTTTTGCCTCCCCGGCGGAAAACCTGAACGAAATGACCCAGCTCTGCCTGGCGGGGATGCTACAAACAATGCCCGCCGCCGTGGCCATTATTGCCCCACACGTCAACTCTTTCAGGCGGCTTCGCAAAAACCTTACCGAGCCGCTGTTCAGTTCCTGGGGCTACAACAAACGCAGCGCCGCCCTGCGCATTCCCTGCTCTGACGACGGCAACCGCCGCATTGAGTACCGCCTCGCCGGGGCCGACGTGAACCCGTATCTGGCGATGGCCGCCATTCTGACCGGCATGCTTTACGGCCTGGAAAATATCGACAGCGATACCCTGAAAAATTCAGCCCTGTTTGCCCCTGAGCTGCCGCTGTTCCAGCACGTCGCAATCGATGAGTTTCAGCAAAGTCATTACATGGCCGAAAGCCTGGGGGAAGCGTTCTCCCGCCAGTGGGTGACCCACAAGCTGGCGGAACTGGCGTGGTTTGAAACTATTGTGACCCAGGAAGAAGCGGTGCTGTCCCGCTAACGCCCGTGTGCTCTTAACCTGAATGCTAACCTGAGGTGATGTATGTCTCGTCTTATCATGCTGTCTAATCGCTGCGAACCAGAACGCGGGCAGCGCGGCGATCCTCTGCTTCCGGTACTTCATGCCGTTCTGAAGAAACATTCGGGCCTGTGGTTTGGCTGGAACGGTGAAATAGCCGCAGGGAACAAGCAGAGAAAAGAGCGTTTTTTCAGTCAGTCGGGCTACCAGCAATACAGCTGGGTGCTGACCCCCAACGAGTATGACAACTTTTACCAGGGCTATATTCATCAGGTGCTGTGGCCGGTTTTCCACAATCGCCCGGATTTGATCCACTATAAAAAAGAGTATTTCACCACCTGGAAAAACTATAACCATGACGTGAAAGCGCGGGTGGCCGCCAAAATCGAGCCTGACGATCTCGTCTGGGTGCAGGACTACCATCTGTTGTTCACCGGCAAGATGCTCAAAGAGGATGGCTACACCAACCGCTGCGGCTTTTTCCTGCATCAGCCCTTCCCGCCAGGCGATGTGCTGCGTTCGGTACCTGAACACGACAGCCTGATGCAGGCGCTGTTCAGCTACGATCTGCTCGGCTTTCAGTCGAGCGGAGATGTGAATAATTTCCTCGCCTATGCGCTGCGGTTTTACCGCGTGGAGCGGCTGGCGGATAATCTTATTCAGCTCAACGGGCACATTATCCGGCTGGGGATTTTCCCCTGCGGCGTGGATAAAACCCTGCCGCCGCTTTCGCACACCAACGCCGAAGCGGTGCGGAACTACCCTCGCCAGATTGTGATCAGCAACGACACGATCAGCGATATCAGCGGCGTGCACTGCCACCTGAATACGATGGAAACGTTTCTAAGTTCGCACCCGGAGTACCTGCGTGACGTCAGCCTGTTGCAAATCTCTGACGCTTCAAGGGGCTATTCGTGGTCGGCGCGGGATCTCTGCGACCAGTTGGAACACCAGTGCGCAGAAATTAACGCTCGCTTTGGGGATGCGACCTGGTACCCCATCAACTATATTCGCAACCATCTTTGCCACTCCGATTTGATTCACGCGTTTTACCGTAACGCCCACGTGGCGATGTTCACCCCACTTTCTGAGGGGATGAGCCTGGAGGCGAAAGCTTTTGTTCTCGCGCAGGATGCCGAAGACCCCGGCGTACTGATGCTGTCGGCCCTGACCGGCACGGCGGAACAGCTGACGGATGCGGTGTTGATCAACCCCTACGATGCCAACGAAGCAAGCCATGCGCTTTATTCCGCGCTGACGATGCCGCTGCACGAGCGTAAACGCCGCCACCAGCAGCTGCTGGCCAAAGTGGAAAGGTACGACAGCCAGTGGTGGGCCAGAGCTTTTATTGATTCGCTCAGCGCTGCGCCTGCCCCAGCGCCTGCCACAGTGATTCCTTTACGCACTTCCCACCACGGGATTTTTACGCCGCAGAATTTGTATTGATGGTTTCCGGTCAGGCTTATGGCAGCAAATACCCGTGATTATGCAGGGTCGGCTAAGGTCCCGTTCACTTCCAGTTCGGTTTGATATGCCATCGCAGAGACGGTGAACGGCTCGGGGGAGCCACCGTCACTCCCCCGAGACCCCGGACTCCCGGCCAAATAAATCGACCGCTGAAGCGGCAGACCTCCGTTTTATCTCCCAGTCCTGGGTCGGCTGAGACGCGTTCCCGACGCTCTCAGCCTCCGGCCGTTCCCGACGTCCGGACCCTGGCCAGTCGGAGAGAAAACGGAGGCGATTTAAGCCGGAACCGTGCCTCGCTTTATACCCGCAGCCACACGGAACGTTAACGTTGCTTCAGGTCTCAAAGCCACGCCCTTGTTCCCGGCTCTCAGCACCCCCGGTTATGACCCAACTCAGGCGGGGTTGAGCTGTCGGGAACAGCGAAAGAGAGCGATCGTCGGGAACGCATCGCGAACGACCCCGAATGTTTGGGTGATAACCGGTGGGTTTACCGCTTCAGCGGCGATGAGCTCGCCGGGCGCCGGGGGTTGTCAGGGGGCATGGCGTAATGCCCCCTGGCACGTTCACCGTGATCTGAGCGTATATGGGAAATCGATCTACGGGTGAACGGAAAATTGAAAGGTTAAAATAGGGACACCAACCACCTCAAAGAATAAGCAATTAAATACACATACAACAAATACTTACATTAAAAAACCTAGCTAATCCTCGCGCGGATTTTAATCTCAATCGCAATACTGTCATCCACCACGGCCTCAAATTTATCCATATTAAAGGCGGCGCGGGAGATAACCGTTGTGGCACGTAATGAGAGGGCATTTTGGCCTGAAGTTAATGCGGGGGCGTTATCCAGACTCGCCTCCAAAACCACCGGATGCTGAACATTTTTTACCTGCAGCAGGCCGAAAATCCGGTAACGCCCGGCCCCCTGGGCCACAACCCTGGTGCTGCTAAACGAGAGCGTTGGGTAATGTGCGGTATCAAAGAATAGCCCGCTCTGCAGTTGATAAGTCAGCAGGCTGTTTGAAGCCTGCAGCGTTGCGGCCGGGATGCGTACGCTGATGCTGTCGTGCATGTCGTTCCCTGCATCCAGCAAAAGTGAGCCAGTGACGCCGTCGAGGTGCGCCTGAGAAGTCCCGCCAAACGCGCGCCATGAAAGTTCTATCGCCGTTTGCGGCGTAAGGACGCTGTAGCTTTCCGGCGCGGCATAAAGCCAGGGGCTAATCGACAGCCCGAGGATTATTTTGAGAAGAATACGAAGCATGGAGTATTTCCGGTAGCGGACATACTCAGCTAACGTTCCACTGCCGCATTTTATTCATCTTTATTTTATGAGTTTTTTGTTGGTGTGAAATGCTAAACAAGATGCTGTGCCGGTACAAACCCGCTTAAATTGTCGGTGGATTAAATATTCAAGATAGCTTCAAAAACTCATTATTTATTGCTTACAACTGCCGGATCCTATTTTTTCTTTATCTGGATAATATGGCCCTGCCTCAGTTTTCGTCCCAGAAAGTGATGATGCTTAACCAAGGAATATTTGATGAGCAACCGCGCCAACATACCCGATCTCACCGCAGACTTACCCCGCTGGCTGGCTTACATCGACAGCCTTCATTCGCAGGTCATTGATATGGGCCTGGACAGAATCAGGGACGTGGCAGCCAAACTGAATGTCTTACGGCCCGCCCCTTTTGTCTTTTTGGTCGGCGGGACCAACGGCAAAGGCACCACCTGCCATACCCTTGAAAAAGTGCTGATGCTGTCAGGGCACAAAGTGGGCGTCTTCAGCTCCCCCCACATGATGCATTATAAAGAGACCGTGCGCATTCAGGGCCAGGAGCTGTCGGACGCCGCCCACATTGCTGCTTTTGTTGAAATTGAAAAAGCGCGCGAGGCCACGACGCTCACGCCTTTCGAGTTCAATACGCTAGGCGCATTTTGCCTGATGAAATGGGCTCAGGTTGATGTCGCCATCATTGAGGTCGGCATGGGCGGCCGGGACGATGCGACCAACATTCTCACGCCGGATGTCTCTGTGATTACCAACGTGGCACTGGACCATGAAGACTGGCTGGGGAAAGGCACCGAAGCCATCGGCGAAATCAAAGCGGGCATCTTCCGTAGTGGACGTCCGGCGGTGATTGGGCAAGTTCAGGCACCGGCATCATTGCTCCGCTATGCGGAACATATTGGCGCGATTCCCCATCAGCGTGGCGTCAACTGGCAGGTCACAGACCGTGGAGATGCATGGGCGTTTAGCGATAACCTCGGCGAAATTGCGCCGCTGAGCCAGCCTAAAATGCCACGCGATAACGTGGCTACCGCACTAGCGGCTCTGCGCGTCAGCGGGCTTAAATTTGATCTTACCGCGCTGAGTGAAGTCATTGATAAAGGCAATTTGCCGGGCCGTTTTCAAGTCATTAGCCATCAACCGACGGTGATTTTAGATGTGGCGCATAATCCGCATGCTGCGGCATATTTAGCGGAAAGATTGCGTAACTTCCCCATAAAGGGAAAGTACCTTTTTGTAATCGGTATGCTTATTAATAAAGATATCAACGGCACTATTGAACAGTTAAAAGACCTCAACGGAGAGTGGTATTGCTGTGGTATTCAGGCGGGCCCCAGAAGCTCTAAAGCTGAAGATATTGCTCAGTATTTACCGAAGGCAAAAAGCTTCCCGGATATTTTATCCGGCTGGGAAGCGGCTAAAGCTGACGCCAGTGCCGACGATGTGATTGTCGTTTGCGGCTCATTCTATTCTGTTGCGCCAGTATTAAACGAGCTAAATCTTGCCAGCGAAAATAATCAGGGAATACGCTAATTTTCAACGAAGCATTGATTACACCTAAAAAAACAGCCACCTTTAAAGGTGGCTGCATTCTAATAATGCTCTGCTTTATTTCAGCTCAAATTCACCCTGCTGCACGCGGGCAGAATCGAGGCCGATAAACACGTTGAACTTGCCCGGCTCCGCATCGTACTTCATCTTCGCGTTCCAGAACTTCAGGGCGCTGATGTCGATTGGGAAGCTGACCGTCTGGCTTTCACCCGCTTTCAGCGCCACTTTCTTAAAGCCTTTCAGCTCTTTTACCGGGCGGCTCATGGAAGCGGTCACGTCCTGCAGGTACATCTGCACCACGGTTTCCCCTGCGCGGTCGCCGGTGTTGGTAACGGTAACCGACGCTTCAACTTTGCCGTCGCGCTTCATGCTTGGGGCGGAAAGCTTCACATCACCGACTTTAAAGGTGGTGTAGCTCAGGCCGTAGCCAAACGGATACAGCGGCCCGTTGGCTTCATCGAAGTAGCGGGAGGTATATTTGTTCGGTTTTTCCGGATCGTACGGGCGGCCGGTATTCAGGTGGCTGTAGTACGTTGGAATTTGCCCCACGGAGCGTGGGAAGGACATAGGCAGTTTGCCGGACGGGTTGTAGTCGCCGAACAGGATATCAGCGACGGCGTTACCGCCTTCTGTGCCGCCGTACCAGGCTTCCAGCATTGCGTCCGCCTGCTGATCTTCTTTCACCAGCGCCAGAGGACGACCGTTCATCAGCACCAGCACCAGCGGTTTACCGGTAGCCTTCAGGGCGGCAATCAGGTCACGCTGGCTCTGCGGCAGCGTCAGGTTGGTGCGGCTGGAGGCTTCGTGCGCCATGCCCTGGGCTTCACCGACCACGGCCACGACTACGTCGGCGTTTTTCGCCGTCTTCACCGCTTCGTCGATCATCGCCTGCGGCGTGCGCGGGTCAACGGTGACCGCCGGTTCGTACTGGTTCAGGAACTCGACGATATCTTTTTCATCAGTAACGTTCGCGCCTTTCGCAAACACCACTTTGCCCTGCTGGCCGACGGCATTTTTGATGCCCTCCAGCGGGGTGACAGACTGCGCGGCCACGCCTGCGGCAGACCAGCTGCCCATCGCGTCACGCTTGCTGTCCGCCAGGGGACCAATCACCGCAATGGTGGAGGTCTTTTTCAGCGGCAGAGTCTGCAGGCGGTTTTTCAGCAGCACCATGCTCTCACGCGCCACTTCACGCGCTTCTTTGCGGTGCAGGCGGCTTTCCGCGTTGGTATCGACCGGGTCAGAATCCTTCGGCCCCAGGTGACTGTACGGATCGTTGAACAGCCCCATGTCGTATTTGACGTTCAGCACGTGGCGAGCGGCGTCATCCAGCTCTTTCATCGGCACCGCACCGCTTTTCACCAGCTCCGGCAGGTACTTGCTGTAATACTCGTCGCTCATGCTCATGTTGATGCCGGAATTGAGCGCAATGCGCACCGCGTCTTTCGGGTCGCTGGCTACACCGTGCTTGATAAGCTCTTTAATCGCGCCGTGATCGGAGATGGTGATGCCTTTGAATTTCCATTCGTCGCGCAGCAAATCCTTCAGCAACCAGCTGTCGGCGGAAGCCGGCGTACCGTTCAGAGAGTTCAGCGCCACCATCACGCCGCCGCTGCCCGCGTCCAGCGCGGCTTTGTACGGCGGCATGTAGTCGTTGAACAGGCGCTGAGGGCTCATGTCGACGGTGTTGTACTCTTTCCCGCCCTCGACCGCGCCATAGGCGGCGAAGTGTTTCACGCTGGTCATCACCGAGTAGCGATCCGCCGGGCTTTTGCCCTGCATCGCTTCCACCATGGTGCGCCCCATCATCGAGGTCAGGTAGGTGTCTTCCCCAAAGCCTTCGGACACGCGGCCCCAGCGCGGATCGCGCGAGACGTCCACCATTGGCGCCCAGGTCATGTTCAGGCCGTCGTCGGCGGCTTCATAGGCGGAAATCCGGCCCACGGTTTTGACCGCATCAAGGTTGAACGAGGACGCCAGGCCGAGGCTTATCGGGAAAACGGTACGCTGGCCGTGCACCACATCGTAGGCGAAGAAGAGAGGAATTTTCAGGCGGCTGAGCAGCATCACCTGGTCCTGCATGATGCGAATGTCTTCGCGGGTGACGGTGTTGAAAATGGCTCCCACCTGCCCGGCTTTGATCATTTCGCGGATGGCTTCTTTCGGGTTATCCGGGCCGACGCTTATCAAACGCAGCTGACCGATTTTTTCATCGGTGGTCATTTTTTTCAGCAGGTCGGTGACGTAGGCATCACGCGCTTCCGGCGTTAAAGGGTGCGGGCCAAACATTTCGTCGGCCAGCGCAGGCTGCAGCGCCAGGCTTACGGCAATCCCTACAGAACAGAGCCATTTCATCGGATTCACTCTCACAAGCTTTTGTTAAGGCGTGCAGTTTGCCACATCGCCATCACGGTAAGAAGAGCGTAGCCAAACCTGGCTGCTGATTTCGTGGAGATTTCCTCGTTACGCTCACGTTTTTCGGCGCTATGCTTAACGACAGGCTTTTTGATGCCATCACAAGGAGTGGATCCATGTCTGTTTTGATGACTTCCGATAATAAAACGCTGATAAACGAACTCTCTCGCCACGTTGGCTCGCACCATGTTTTAACCGACCCGGCCAAAACGGCCCGCTACCGCAAAGGCTTCCGTTCCGGCCAGGGGGAAGCGCTGGCCGTGGTCTTCCCCGGCTCTCTGCTGGAGCTGTGGCGCGTATTAAGCGCCTGCGTCGCGGCGGATAAAATCATTATTATGCAGGCCGCTAATACCGGCCTGACCGAAGGCTCAACGCCCAGCGGCAGCGATTACGATCGCGATATTGTGATTATCAGCACGCTGCGCCTCGACAAACTGCATCTGCTGGATAAGGGCGAGCAGGTCCTAGCCTACCCAGGCACCACGCTTTACTCGCTGGAAAAAGCGCTGAAACCGCTCGGGCGCGAGCCGCACTCGGTGATTGGATCATCCTGTATTGGCGCTTCGGTCATCGGCGGGATTTGCAACAACTCCGGCGGGTCGCTGGTACAGCGCGGCCCGGCATACACCGAGATGTCGCTTTTCGCGCGCATTGATGAAAGCGGCAAGCTGCAGTTGGTAAACCACCTGGGGATTAACCTTGGCACCACGCCGGAACAAATTCTTGGCGCGCTCGACGATCAGCGCGTGAAAGACAGCGACGTGCAGCACGATGGCCGCCACGCTCACGACCACGATTATGTCACCCGCGTGCGCGACGTGGAGGCCGACACGCCCGCGCGTTATAACGCAGATCCGGACCGCCTGTTTGAATCCTCCGGCTGCGCGGGCAAACTGGCGGTCTTCGCCGTCCGCCTCGACACCTTCCGGGCGGAAAAGCGCCAGCAGGTGTTTTACATCGGCACCAACCAGCCCCGCGTGCTGGGCGAAATCCGCCGCCATATTCTGGCCAACTTCGAAAATCTGCCGGTTGCCGGGGAGTATATGCACCGGGATATTTACGACATCGCGGAGAAGTACGGCAAAGACACGTTCCTGATGATCGACAAGCTCGGCACCGACAAAATGCCGTTCTTCTTCACCATGAAAGGACGCACCGATGCGATGCTCGATAAGGTGTCGCTGTTTAAGCCGCACTTTACCGACCGCTTTATGCAGAAGCTCGGCGGCGTTTTCCCGGCGCACCTGCCGGAACGGATGAAAACCTGGCGGGATAAATATCCTCACCACCTGCTGCTGAAAATGGCCGGGGACGGGATCGATGAAGCCAAAGCATGGCTGAGCGAATATTTTAAAACCGCCGAAGGCGACTTCTTCGTTTGTACTGCGGAAGAAGGCAGCAAAGCCTTCCTGCACCGCTTTGCCGCCGCCGGGGCCGCCATCCGCTATCACGCCGTGCATGCGGATGAAGTGGAAGATATTCTGGCGCTGGATATAGCGCTGCGCCGCAACGACGAAGACTGGTTCGAAGAGCTGCCGCCGGAGATCGGCGATAAGCTGATCCACCGTCTCTATTACGGCCACTTTATGTGCCATGTCTTCCATCAGGATTACATCGTCAAAAAAGGCGTGGACGTGCACGAGCTGAAAGAGCAGATGCTGGCGCTGTTGCACGAACGCGGGGCGCAGTACCCCGCCGAGCATAACGTAGGCCATCTCTACAAAGCGCCGGAAACGCTGAAGCAGTTCTACAAGGCCAACGACCCGACCAACAGCATGAATCCTGGAATTGGCAAAACAACCCGGCGTAAAAGCTGGGCCGAAGACGACAGCGTGCAGGAGCACGGCTGACAGAGATAAGTTTCTCCTATGACGGGCAAACTATGTTTCACGCTTTTTTGGGCATAGATTAATGAAGCAGGGTGAAGGCTATCTTCACCCTTTTTCTGCCCAAGGAGCGAAAGATGTCCGCAGTAGAAACTCTGCCTTTCCCTGCCGTACTCATCAGGGAAGCCATCCCCGACGATATCCCCGCGATAACAACGATTTATGCCTGGCACGTGCTGCACGGCAAAGGATCGTTTGAAGAAACCCCGCCTGATGGAAAACAGATGACCGAGCGGCTGGCGGCGGTTCGCGCTCATGGCCTGCCCTGGCTGGTTGCAGTGATTGACAATCAAGTGGTGGGCTACTGCTACGCTACGGTGTACCGCCCTCGCCCCGGCTACCGCTACACGGTAGAAGATTCGGTGTATATCGACGCCGCAATGACCGGACGCGGCATTGGCAAAGCCCTGTTGAGCCAGCTCATCGCGCTGTGTGAAAAAGGACCCTGGCGGCAGATGATTGCGGTGATTGGCGACGGGGAAAATAATACCGGATCCTGCAAATTACACAGTCAGCACGGGTTTGAAACCGTCGGATGTTTGCGAAGCGTTGGCTTTAAGCTGGGAGACTGGCGGGACACGGTGATGATGCAGCGCCCCCTCAACGGTGGAGACGGGACGCTGCCGGACTGATTACTCTTCTTCTGAACCTGCTGCGGCGTTGCTGGCCATTTGCGCCGCTTTAGAGCGCTTGTAGCTTAACGCCGCCGCCGGAACAGGGGTTACTTTGCCGGTTTCCAGGAAGGAACGCAGGCGGTTGGCGTCGGCGAAGTGGGTGTATTTCCCGAACGCGTCCAGCACCACCAGCGCCACTGGGCGGCCGTTGATGACCGTGCGCATGACCAGGCAGTGGCCTGCGTTATTGGTAAAGCCAGTCTTCGTCAGCTGAATATTCCAGTTTTCACGGTACACCAGATGGTTGGTGTTGCGGAACGGCAGCGTATAAGCCGGGTTGCGGAAGGTGGCCATATCTTCATGCGTGGTGCTGAGCTGGCCCAGCAGAGGGTATTTCTGCGTCGCCACCAGCAGTTTGGTCAGATCGCTCGCGGTTGAGACGTTTTCAATCGACAGGCCGGTCGGCTCCACATAGCGGGTGTGGGTCATGCCGAGGGACTTCGCCTTCGCATTCATCGCGCGAATAAACGCGTCGTAGCCGCCAGGGTAGTGATGTGCCAGGCTCGCCGCCGCACGGTTTTCTGACGACATCAGCGCCAGCAGCATCATGTTTTTGCGGCTGATTTCGCTGTTCAGGCGAACGCGAGAGTAAACGCCCTTCATTTCAGGCGTGTGGCTGATGTCCACTTTCAGCATTTCATCCATCGGCAGATGGGCGTCCAGCACCACCATCGCGGTCATCAGCTTGGTGATGGAGGCAATAGGACGAACCAGATCCGGATGGCTGGAATAGAGAATCTTGTTAGTTTGCAGATCGACAATCATGGCGCTGCCGGAGGCAATCTCCTGACCGGCGCTGGCCGCGTGGGTGGCGACCTTACTGGCCTCTGCCTGCGGGGCAAAAGGCACAGTCATCATCAGCGCAAGGCTGAACAACGATAAACGGATTTTTGTCGGCATGGTGACACTTCTGTAATGATTCCGGAAAAGTAGAGGCTCACCGCTAAGCGTCATCGGGATGACATAAACGTGCGGGGCGCCGGAATCATACTCCGCCGCCCCGCTTGACTGCCAGTTAAGAATCGTAACGTTATATCAAAACTTTCTGTTAATTCGCCCCGTCAGAACAAACGGTAGCCATAACCCCACAGAATCACCGCGACGGCCAGCAGTACTTCCAGCACCAGCACGCCAATGGCCAGGGTTGAACTGGAAAAACTCATCCCCTCTTCTTTGTCGATGCCGAGGAAGTCCGGCACGCCAACGTAGAGCAGATAGCCGGTGTAGACCAGCGCCAGGGCGCCTACCGCCACGCACAGCCAGACCAGCGGATAAAGTGCCACAATCCCGCTTAAGAACAGCGGCGTGGCCACGTACCCTGCGAAAACCATACAGCGGGCAAGCGACGGACGCTGCGGATAGTTACGCGCCATCCACCAGATAACCCGCCCCATCACCGCGACGCCGCCCAGCATCAGGGCGTAGAAAAGAATGCCCAGATACAGGCCGGTAAACATAGAGAGCTGGACATAGGTGCCGTCCCCGAAGTTCCAGCCAATTTGCGTGGTGCCGATAAACGCGCAGATGACGGGAATGGCCGCCATCAACAGCACATGGTGAGTGTAGTGATGCGAGACGGATTCGTTCTCGCGCTTAATTTCCTGCATTTCCCGATTAGGATGGGAAAACAATCCCCAGACATGGCTCATACAACCTCCGGACCTGCGGCGCAAATGCTTGCGATACTCCAAGTATAATTCACCTTCAGGTTATTATTTAACCAGACGAAAAATATCTCCGATTCTGTACAAGCCTGGCGGCGATGAGTTGTATGCTTTAGGGAAAATTTCATACCCTAAATAATTCGCGTTGCAGGACAAAAAGACTTTCAGGTCTTTTTGAACAGCGTCTACGCTGACTCCGGAGGGGCCAGGCTTGCCGAGTAACACGGCAAGGCCGGGAATCCTCAGGAGCATAGCTAACTATGTGACTGAGGTGAGCGGATGCAGCCAACGCACCTGCCACTTGAAGTATGACGGGTATACATGGAGGAGAGTCCAGCTTAATGGATATCAATGGCTTAATAGAACAGTATGGCTACGCCGCGCTGATTATCGGCAGTATGGCAGAGGGGGAAACCATTACCCTGCTAGGCGGCGTGGCCGCGCATCAGGGGCTTTTAACCTTCCCATTAGTCGTCCTGTCTGTCGCACTGGGCGGCATGATTGGCGATCAGGTGCTGTTCCTGGTCGGCAGGCATTTCGGCAGCGCCCTGCTGGCTCGCTTTAAGAAGCATCAAAAGAAAGTGGCCAAGGCGCAGGCGCTGATCAACCGCCATCCCTATTTGTTCGTGATTGGCAGCCGCTTTATGTACGGGTTTCGCATCGTCGGGCCGATTATCATCGGCGCCAGTAAGCTGCCGCCAAAGCTGTTTATCCCGCTGAATATCTGCGGGGCTATCCTGTGGGCCACGCTGTTTACGACGCTTGGCTATCTCGGCGGTGAAGTCGTCGGCCCGTGGCTGCACAGCCTGGATACGCACCTGCGCCACTGGATTTGGCTTATTGTTGCCGTGGTGCTGGTCGTGGCCGTCCGCCTGTGGTTCAAGTACCGGCAAAAAGAGGATTAACCCTCTGCTGCGGGCAGCAGCGCCAGCCACGCCCGCAGCAGCAGAAGCGCCTCTTCGCCGCGGCCATCGCGCTGGGCTTTGACTATCGCCCCGTCAATCACCAGCGCCAGCATTGCTGCCTGCTCCCAGCCCTCGGCATTATCGGGCAAATAACCCGCCAGACATTCCACCATCGCCTGCTTGTGGGCCCGGGCAATCGGCAGCGTGTCCGGCAGCGCCTCGGCCATTTCCACCGCCGAGTTGATAAACGCACAGCCGCGAAATGCCTCGTCGTCAAACCAGTTTTGCAAGGTGGCCGCTAACGCTTCCATCAACCCTTTCCCTTCTCCGGTTTGCGCTTCCAGCGTGCGACTAAACCACGTCATCCAGCGCTGATGGCGGTAGTCCAGAAAGGCACGGATCAGGTCGTCTTTGGCCGGAAAATGCCGGTAGAAGGTCACTTTGGTGACGCTGGCTTCTTTGATGATTCGGTCTATGCCGGTGGCACGAATACCGTCGCGGTAAAACAAGTCGTGCGCGGTGTGCAAAATACGGTCGCGGGCGCCGGGGGTCGCAGCAGTAGGCATGATTTCTCCTGTTAAAAATCTATCATGACGTATGTAGACAAATCTGTCTACCCAGGGTAACCTGGAAGAGTAGACAGACCTGTCTACATTTCACAGGAGCAGACCATGACAGTAAAACCCCCGGTTCCCCCGTTTACGCTCGAGACGGCAAAACAAAAAGTTCGCCTGGCGGAGGACGCCTGGAACAGCCGGGATCCTGAACGCGTCTCGCAGGTTTACGCCCTGAATACCCACTGGCGCAACCGCGCCGAGTTTGTTGCTGGCCGTAAAGCCGTCGTCGGTTTTTTAACCCGCAAATGGCAGCGGGAGCTGGACTACCGGCTGATCAAAGAGATCTGGGCACACGACGGGAACCGCATTGCGGTGCGCTTCGCCTACGAATGGCACGATGATTCCGGCAACTGGTTCCGCAGCTTTGGCAACGAAAACTGGGAATTTGATGAACAGGGCCTGATGATTAACCGCCACGCCTGTATCAACGACACGCCAATCAAAGAGAGCGAGCGTGCCTTTTTCTGGCCGCTGGGCCGCCGCCCGGACGATCATCCTGAGCTCAGTCATTTCGGTTTTTAACGGTTTTGCCGCCGGAGCCGGTTTTCTTTCCGGCGGCGTCGCGTCTAAAATTCCTGCTGGCCAATGATGGCCTCAGTGATTAAGAGTATTTATGACGCAAAATATCTATGACGACCCGGCCTTTTTTGCCGGCTATGCCACGCTGGACCGCTCTGTTAAAGGTCTGGATGGCGCGCCTGAATGGGCAAAAGTTCAGGCGATGCTGCCGCCACTGGCGGGCAAGCTGGTGCTGGATTTAGGCTGCGGCTACGGCTGGTTTTGCCGCTATGCAAGAGATGCCGGCGCGGCAAAAACGGTCGGGCTGGATGTATCGACGCTCATGCTCGCCAAAGCCCGTGAAATGACCGAAGGCCCCGGGATCGAATATCGCCTGGAGGATCTTTCCGCCCTGCAACTGCCGGCAAACAGTCTCGATCTGGCCTACAGTTCGCTGGCGCTTCACTACCTGGAAGACATTCGCCCGCTGTTTGCCACGCTTGAACAGGCGCTGGTGCCGGGCGGCAAGCTGGTCTTTACCGCCGAGCACCCGATCTATACCGCCCCCGCGACGCAGACCTGGCTGCAGGGTCGGGACGGGCAACGCAGCTGGCCGGTGAATCATTATCAGCAGGAAGGCGAGCGTCTCAGCAACTGGTTTGCCGAAGGCGTGAAGAAGCAGCACCGCAAGCTGGCCACCTGGATTAACGCCCTGATTGAAAGCGGCTTTGTGATTGAAAAGCTCGACGAATGGGGCCCGGAGGCCGAACAAATTGCCCTCAACCCCGGGCTGGCAGAAGAGGCCGAACGGCCAATGATCTTCCTGCTCGCGGCAGGTAAACCCCAACGCTAAAGCTCAGTCGTACCCTTTTTTTCGATTATTCCGTCTACGGGGAGGCAACTCCCCCGTCTTCGTATCCTTGCCTATACTCAAAAAGAACCAACTAAAAGGTAAGGAGCGCTAATGAAAATTATTTTATGGGCCATTCTGATTATCTTCCTCATCGGGCTGCTGGTGGTGACCGGCGTATTCAAAATGATCTTTTAAAAACGCGTGGCGCCACGTTGTTGTGGCGCCTTTAGCTATCAATCCGATCTACTGCTGTAGTTTACCGGCACCCAGCGCCAGGCTTTGCCTTCTTGTTTCACATGACCAATTCCCGGGAAAGCAATGTGCGCCGCCGCGACCCAGTCGCCTTCCTGAGCCGCCAGTTTTAACACCTTCTCGCGCGTGGCAACTGCCTGCTGCTGGTTAACATCGAAATGAATCGCCACTTCCGGATCGGGCATCTGCACCGCTTTAGCATGAATAATATCGCCCCACATCAGCATGTTTTGGCCGCCGCGGCTAACACGGTAAATCACGCTACCCGGCGTGTGCCCTGCGGCAGGAATGGCTTCGATGCCCGGAAGGATTTCTGTGGGTGCATGAAAAGTGGTGAGCTTACCGGCGTCAATGACCGGGCGAAGCGAACGTTCAGATTCAGCAAAGGTATGCCGCTGGCCCGGCTCTACGTCGCTGAGGTGTGCGGGGTTGAGCCAGAAATCGACATCTTTCTGCTCCACGCGAACCGTCGCGTTGGGGAAAGCAGGCTTGCCGCGGTATTCCACCCCGCCGGAATGATCGGCATGAATATGGGTCAGCAGCACCAGAGAAATATCTTCAGGGGCAATACCTGCCGCCCGTAAATTCTCCAGCAGGTGCCCACCCGCAGAGCCAAATAATTCCCCGGCTCCCGTATCAACCAGAATCAGTTCGCTCCCCGTATTGATAACAAAGGCATTGATCGACGTTTCTGCGGCGGGCGTCATTGCGTCCTCCGCCATACGCTCGCGTAACTTCTGCGGCGTGATATGCGTCAGTAATTTATCCAGCGGTACGACTACTGTGCCGTCCGACACCGCCGTAATTTGCCAGTCCCCCAGCATCATGCGGTAATATCCAGGCGATTGCTGCTGCGTTATAGCCTGCGGCGTGGCAAGGACAGAAACGGATATTGTGCCGCCTAAAAGCGTTAGCAACATGAGGAAAGTTTTCATTTTATTCTCCAGGCAGGTGTTCAACTTGCCGCCAGTATCCCGTCGGGCGTATCATCACGCCAATTGATTGGAGAAATGATGACTATCAAAGAAAATGATTTCCGCAAAATCGATCTCAACCTGCTGATCGCTTTTGCCGTGCTGTTCCGCGAGCAAAGCGTCTCGCTGGCGGCCGACAAGCTGCACCTCGGGCAGCCTGCGGTCAGCGGCGCGCTGGCAAGATTGCGGGATATGTTCGACGACCCGCTGTTTATTCGCAGCGGCCACCGCATGCAGCCCACCGCGCGCGCAAGCGAACTGCACACCGAGCTGATGCCTCTGCTGGAGCAGCTGCAAAGCGCTCTTTTCCAGCAGGCTGAGTTTTGCCCGGCCAGCGCCAAAGCGACCGTGACCATCGGCATGACCGACTGGGTGGAAATGTGGCTGATGCCAAAACTCATTCCCGCGCTGAAGCAGGACGCGCCGGGGATGCGCATTAACGTTGTCGCCAGCGACCCGTTTACCGACGCCCAAAGGCTGGAAGGTGGCGAGCTGGATATGGCGATCAGCGTGGCGAACCAAAGCGCCCGCTGGCTGGAGCGTGAAGTGTTGACCAGCATGAATTTTGTGACGCTCTGGCACCCACAGCACATCGAGGCCAGTGCACCGCTGCCGCTGGAAGAATATGTCGCCCATCAGCACGTGCTGGTCAGCTATCGTGAAGCCAACAGCAGCCAGATAGACACCCTGCTGGCAAAGCTCGGGCAGACGCGCCATATCAGCTACACCACCCCGCATTTTGCTGCGCTGCCGGGATTGCTGATGCAAATGCCCGCGCTGGCTACCGTGCCGGCAGGATTATCAGCCAGTTGGCAGAAAACCTGGGGTTTGGCTGCAAGCCCGGTTCCGGTAGACGTTCCGCCGTTTGAGGTTGCTTTATTGTGGCATCAGCGCCATAACAGCGATGCCGCGCTGATGTGGCTGCGCGGGTTTATTCAGCGGCTGGTGAATGTGGCGTAATAGAGCAGAAAGGGAAGAGGGAAAACGTATTTTCCCTCTTTTAGTCTGACGACAAACTGGCTTTATTTCCGCGGCTTAGCGCTTCAGGCTGCCGCCATTCGTGGCAATCACCTCTTTATACCAGTGGAAGCTTTTCTTTCTCGATCGCGCAAGCGTGCCGTGCCCCTGGTCATCGCGATCAACGTAGATAAACCCGTAGCGTTTCGACAGTTCGGCTTTCGACGCACTAACCAAATCGATTGGCCCCCAGCTGGTGTAGCCCATCACGTCTACGCCGTCCTCAATCGCCTCACCCACCTGCACCAGATGATCGTTCAAATAGCTGATGCGGTAATCGTCGTTGACCGTGCCGTCAGCTTCGGGCTTATCTTTCGCCCCCAGGCCGTTTTCGACAATAAACAGCGGTTTCTGGTAGCGATCCCACAGCATATTGAGCAGGATGCGCATGCCGGTCGGGTCAATTTGCCAGCCCCATTCAGACGCTGGCAAATGCGGGTTTGGCACCATGCTGAGAATATTGCTGCGGGATTTCGCGTTAAGTTCTGCATCTGCCGTCACGCAGCCGGTCATGTAATAGCTGAATGAGATAAAATCGACGGTGTTTTTCAGAAGCTCGCGGTCGTTCTCGCTGATTTCAAGCTGAATACCGTTATCGCGGAAATAGCGCTGCATATAGCCAGGATAACGGCCCCGACACTGGACGTCGCCGAAGAACAGCCAGCTGCGGTTTTCCTGCAGCGTTTCCAGCACGTCTTCCGGTTTACAGGTGAGCGGGTACATCAGGCCGCCCAGCAGCATATTGCCGATTTTCGCCTCCGGGATAATTTCGTGGCAGGCTTTCACCGCCAGGCTGCTGGCAACCAGCTGATGATGGATAGCCTGATAAATTTCGCCTTTGTTCGGCTCGCCTTCCAGCCCGACGCCGGTCAGCGGCGCATGAAGCGACATGTTGATTTCATTGAAGGTCAGCCACAGCTTCACTTTATGCTTATAGCGGGTGAAAACACAGCGGGCGTAACGCTCAAAGTAGTCAATGACTTTGCGATTGCCCCAGCCACCGTATTGCTTCACCAGCCACCACGGCATTTCGTAGTGAGACAAGGTCACCATCGGCTGAATCCCGTGCTGCGCCAGCTCATCAAACAGTTTGTCGTAATACGCCAGCCCGGCTTCATTTGGCTCAGACTCGTCGCCCTGCGGAAAAATGCGCGTCCAGGCGATGGAAATACGCAGGCAGCTAAACCCCATTTCGGCAAACAGCGCAATGTCCTGCGGGTAGCGGTGGTAAAAATCGATGGCGATATCTTTAATGCCGCTGTCTCCCGGCACGCGCTCCTTCAATGGGCCAAATACCCCCTGCTGCATGACATCCGAGGTAGAAATGCCCTTTCCGCCCTCCTGCCACGCGCCTTCAACCTGGTTTGCGGCGATAGCCCCGCCCCACAGAAATGTCTTCGGAAATGCTGTCATGTCACTCTCCTTTGCTTAACGTTCTACCGTCAGGAACGGCATACCTGAATTGATGCTGGACTGCTGCGTCACACGGGTGACTGCCCGGTAATCCTCGCTATTGCTGACAATTATCGGCGTAGCGAGGTCGTACCCGGCGGCGAGGATGGCCTCGCGGTCAAAGGTAATGAGCAGATCGCCGGGTTTAATTTTGTCTCCCGGCTGGACGTGGGCAGTGAAGTGCTGCCCCTCCAGCTTCACCGTGTCGATGCCAATATGGATTAAGACTTCAATGCCGCTGTCGCTCAGCAAGCCAATGGCATGCCGGGTCTGAAATAGCGAGGCGACTTCGCCGTAAAACGGCGCTCGAACTTCGTTTGTCAGTGGAATAATGGCCGCGCCCTTACCCAACAGCCCCTCGGCAAACGTAGCATCAGGGACCTGGTCCATCGCCAGTACCGTGCCGCTCATCGGTGCCAGAATGTCTTCATCTCCGGCAATGGCCGTGGGTGATGATGAAGCAGGCGCGCTGCGCGGCAGACCAAAAGCCCAGGTCAGCGCGCAGGCCAGCAGCAGTGATAACAGAGTACCGATGATGGCCCCCCACACGGTGCTGTCCATGCCGCCCGGTGGAAGCATCTGCGCCAGGCTGAAAATACTCGCCAGCCCGAAGGAATAAAGATGGCTTTGGCTAAAGCCGACAATGGCCCCGCCAATGCCCCCGGCGATGCAGCCAAAAATGAAGGGACGGCGGTTAGGCAGCGTCACGCCATACACCGCTGGTTCAGTGATACCGAAGATCCCCGCGGTCACCGCTGAGCCCGACAGAACTTTGAGCTTTGCATCACGCGTAGAGAGAAAGACCCCTAGCGCGGCACCGACCTGCCCCATTACCGCCGGCAGCAGGAGCGGCATCAGCGTGTCCTGCCCCAGTACGCTGAGGTTGTTGATCATGATAGGGACCAGGCCCCAGTGCAGGCCAAAGATCACGCAGACCTGCCAGATAGCCCCCATGACGGTGCCCGCCAGCCACGGCGCAAAGGCATAAATAGCCTGATAGCCGTGGGCCAGCATTTGGCTCAGCCAGGTTGCTGCCGGCCCAATAATCAGGAAAGTCAGCGGCACTACGGCGCCCAGGCAAACCAGAGGCGTGAAAAAGTTCTTCATGGCTGCCGGGAATACCTTATTGCAACGTTTTTCCAGCCAGCAACTCACCCAGGCGGCAAAGATAATTGGGATCACCGAGGAGCTGTAGTTGATAAAGGTGACGGGCAGACCAAGAAAACGTTCAGACTGAGAGGCAGATTCGAAAGCCTGCATAATCAGCGGATGCGTAAGTGCGCCCCCGATGGCCATGGTCAAAAAGGGACTGCCACCAAATTTTTTCCCGGCCGTGTAACCGAGTACCAACGGGAAGAAGTAAAACAGCGAATCGCTGGCAGCGAACCAGATTTTATAGGTCGCAGACTCGGCATTTAGCCAGCCGCAAACGACGCTGAGCGCCAGCATCCCTTTCAGGATACCCGAGGCGGCCATCACGCCCAGGAAAGGGGTAAAAATTGCCGAAACGATATCGATAAGCCGGTTCAATAAGTTGCTTTTTTCGCCCTGGATTTCTTTTGTTACGGCCTCTTCACTGATGCCTGCCGCAACGCAGACCGCCGTATAAACATCGTGAACGTGGTTGCCAATCACAACCTGGAATTGCCCCCCGCTCTCCACCACCGTGATAACACCCGGGTTGCTCTTCAGCGCCTGAGGCTCTGCGAGCGAGGAATCATTCAGTTTGAAACGCAGCCTGGTCGCACAGTGCACCAGACTGACGATGTTTTCCTTGCCACCGACATGTTTCAGGATAGCCTGCGCCAGCCCTTGATAGTCCATAACCCTGTTCCTTTTACGTCCCGCCCGCGGGCGATGTCTGCTGAGTAAAGTTAAAAAAAAACCTGAGCCAGCCGCCCCGCAGGGAAGCTAACGCTCAGGTTTTGCCTGCCGAAGCAGTCACAATCCGTTTTGTTATTTAAGCCTTGCGGCTCTCTTTGCGCACTCGCTCAATATGAATAGCGAGGAACATAATTTCTTCGTTGGTCAGCTCGCGCTGGTAGCTTTTGGCCAGATGCCGCTGAAGTTTCTCTGCACAGCGCCACGCCAACGGGTAGTTATCTTTCACCGCCGCATGCAGAGCTTCATCATCATCCGCCACGGTGGTGCGGTTCAGCATTCTTTGAGCAAAAAACTTCAAATGCGTGACAAAGCGCTGGTAGCTCAGACTCTCGGTCTGGTATTCAATTTGCAGCTGATACTTCACGATATGCAGGATCTCCTGCATTACGCGGGTGATATCCATCACCTCCGGCATTTCGCCTTCAAGCTGGGCGGTCACCAGATGCAGCGCGATAAACCCCGCTTCATCTTCAGCAAGCAGTACGCCGAGACGCCGGTGAATAATGCCAATGGCTTCCAGCCCCAGAGCAAACTCTTTGGGATATAACCGCTTGATTTCCCACAACAGCACGTTGCGTATCGCCATGCCTTTTTTCTGCCGCTCAATCGCGAAGTGGCAGTGATCCGTCAGCGAAATATAGAGACTTTCCTGTAGCTTACCGAGGCGTTCGCGTGCCAGTTGAATAATACGATCGCAGGCGGTCATCACCTCCAGCGGGATCTGGTTTAGCAGCTCGCTTAATCTCGCCACCAGCTCATCGCTTTGCAGGGCAAACACTTTTTCTATCTGGCTGCGATCGAGGTTATCTCCGGGCTTTTTTTGGAAGCCCAGCCCCTTCCCCATCACCACCTGTTCGCGCTGGTGCTCGTCGAGAATAACCACTACGTTATTGTTCAGTATCTTGGCGATTTCCATGGTTACCCCAGAAACAAAAAAACCTGACCTCTGGCAGAGCCAGATGATCAGGTTTTGCCTGCTAAGCGCAGTAACAATCCAACATATGCACTCTATCACGGAGGATATATCGCTCAAGCTCGTAGGGCGAAAACCGTGATAGCGATCGCGACACTGCCTGACTAGTTAGCCGCGGTTTCTGCTGCAAACAGTTTGCGATACTGTTCGTCAAACTGCGGCGCATTCCACTCTCCGTCAAAGACGGTCCAGGTAATATATCCACGGTTTAGCCAGCCGGTATCGGTATCAGCGTCCACCGGCGTCAACACTTTCTCACTCATGATTTGCTGTGCTTTACCGTCAGGCAACAGTTTGTAGTAGTGCTGAGGCACCGGATTTTGCTCATTTTCAACAAATTTCATGCCCTTAATGGCCTGCTTTTCTAACGGCGGATAGTTAATGCTTAACCCCGAACCGGCGGGTAGCAGCGGCTGACCCGGTTGCCAGGTTTTCGCGAGCGTATCCACAAGGCCAACCACGTAGTCGACTGAGTCCGGCCAGAATTTATGCGTACTTGGCCACCCGGCCTTCATCTCCTGCTCGTTGAGAATATAGCCAATACTGGCGGCAATCGACGGATAACCATACCGAACCGCGCGGGCTGCGGCACCGATGGTGCCAGAGTTCAGCTGCGCAACGCCGGTATTGGGACCGTCGTTCACGCCGGAGATAACCAGGTCCGGCGGCGTATCTTTCATCACGCCCAGCACGCCGAAGTCAAGGGCGTCGGCGGGGGTGCCAGGGAAGCAGTAGCGCTTGTCGGCCACCTTTTTAACGTCGAATATTTTATTCGGCTTAAAGGTAATGGCCGAACCAATACCACTTTGATTGGTGGACGGTGCCACCATCCAGACGTCATATCCTTTGGCCGCCAGCTTCTCCTGCAGTGAGGTTGTCCCAACCGACTCACAGCCATCATCATTGACGACCAGAATACGCAGGGGGCGCTCAGCGGCAAAAGCGGAACCTGCAACTAACGTGAGCACCAGACCGGCGATGATGTTCTTTTTCATATTCACTCCTTATTTATGACGTAATCAAAATAAATTAAACCGATATTCAACGCGTACGCTTCCCCCTACGCCTTTCGCACGGCGGAAACTATGATTGTTTTCGTCCAGGGATGGCATTCTGCCAGGCGTTAATTTCCAGCTATAGCTCGGCCCAAACCCGGCGAATACGTTCAGACCTTTAACCTGCTGGCTATGCCAGAGAAAATAACCCCCATACTCCCACTCTTTTAAATCAACACCTTTGTATTGCATGCCAAAACCGTAATTGCCGTAGATGCCCACTAATAATTCAGGCAAGATCTGATACTGGCTGTATAAATACATCATTTGTTCACCGTCATTAATGTAGTCATTGCCCTCGCCATCGGCTTTGCTATTAAAGGCACCCCGGGTGTTTTTACCAAAGTGCCAATAAAAATGGCCTAAACCGTTATCCAGCGGCGCTCGGGTGTATGACCAACCGAGGCCAGATTCCGCTCGTCCGTATTGATAGCCGACAAGGGCAAAAAGATGTTGTGCGCTGCGGCTGAACCCTCGAGCCCCCTCCCAATCGCTGAGGCCCCGAGCATAGTAGTAAGTGCTTCGTGCCAGGAGATTGAAATCTTTACTAAGCGGCACCACGGCATTCGCTTCAAGCCCGTGGCGGAGAAGATAGCTGTCGCTCTCGGCGGCAATATAGCTGATTTTACTACCTTTTTCCGGAGACCAGCTCAGTTCACTGGTCGCAATGTAGTCAATTTGCTTGTTAGTTTTGAGGGTACGAAAGCGGCGTTTTTCTGGCTCATCGCGCTCAGAAAAGCGGTTCACAACGGCGGCCTTTGCGCTAAAATCGTCCCACGCAAACTCGGCGCTAACGCCTTCCCAGGTACTGGGGGCGGCACGGCTGCGGGTGACGTTTAACGCGCCGAATTTATAGAGTTGACGCCAGCCAGCCCAAAGAGAGAGATGCCGCTCAGCGTCGCCCCATCGCGCTTTGGCGTACAGTTGCCCAAGCTTATTGAAGCCTTGCGCTTTGCCGTTTTTGTCCCGCAACAAGTCTCTGCCATAGAAGGCATCGTTGGCGTACAGCTTCTCTACGCCATACCACGAGGCATCGACCCCTACGTGATCCCACAGCCAGCCGCTTTGCCAGTCCAGATGCACCGCCTGAGCCCAGGCGTTCTGATCGCCAATCCCCTGGTCCGCCATTGCATCGGTGGTATTCAACATCCAGACATTTTTTAAGGTGGCATCGAGATGGCTGTTCGTCAGCAGGCCACCGTCATAGTGAGCATAGCTCGCCAACGCATCGGGCATACCTCCCAAGGCAAACAGCAGCATCATGCCACCGGTTATTTTTGTGCGTGAGTACATGATAAACGTCCCTTGTTTTAATAAAAAAAAGCAAAAAAAAACCTAAATTCATTTCCCGACACGCGGAGAATGAATTTAGGTTTTGCCTGTTAAACAGTAGCAATCCTTGGTGTAATTTTCGGGGCTATAGTGGCATCATGCTGAAACCAGCTCCAGCACTAAATAAAATAAAAATGAAATTTTGTGAACTCTATTCAGGAAATAATGAAAGAAGATAAATTAATTTAGAGAAAATGCCCGCCAATTAAAAGTTCAATTAACGGGTTATCTAAAAGAAATTATTTTAACGCGCCAATAACATTGGCGATTTCACCGGACGTTTTTAACGTGCGAATGAGGGTAAACAGCTCCGTTGCTTCGGCGTATTCTTTACGCAAATAACCAAGCCACTGTTTAATCCTTGCCACGTGATACAGCCCGGTATCGCCCTGCTTTTCGAGACGGCTGTATTTTTGCAACAGCGTAACAACCTCGGCCCACGGCATTCGCGCTTCGTTGTATTTGATAACCCGGCTCAGGTTTGGCACATTCAGCGCCCCGCGCCCAATCATCACCGAATCACATCCCGTAGCCGCAAGGCAATCCTGTGCGCTTTGCCAGTCCCAGATTTCGCCGTTAGCGATGACCGGGATCGACAGCCGCTGACGAATCTCACCGATGGCACCCCAGTTGATCAGCTCAGCTTTGTAGCCGTCTTCTTTAGTACGTCCGTGAACCACCAACTCTGTCGCCCCCGCCTGCTGCACGGCATCAGCAATTTCAAACTGACGCGCACCGCTGTCCCAGCCGAGGCGAATTTTTACCGTAACCGGCAAATGCGCTGGCACAGCCTCACGCATGGCTTTCGCGCCGCGGTAAATGAGCTCGGGATCTTTGAGCAAAGTCGCCCCGCCGCCGCTGCCGTTAACCAGCTTTGACGGACAGCCGCAGTTTAAGTCCACGCCCCAGGAGCCGAGTTCAACCGCACGAGCTGCGTTCTCAGCCAGCCACTGCGGGTATTGCCCAAGAAGCTGGACGCGAACCAGCGTACCGGATGGCGTGCGGCTGGCATGATCGAGTTCGGGGCAAAGTTTGAGGAAAGATTTAACCGGCAACAGCTGATCGACCACGCGAAGAAATTCGGTGATACAGAGATCGTAGTCGTTAACCTCGGTAAGAAGTTCGCGAACTAACGAGTCGAGAACGCCTTCCATCGGGGCAAGAAGAACACGCATGACGCATCCGATAATATGTGTGGAGTTTTCCCCTCGCCCCGACTCTCTCCCCAGAGGGGAGAGGCGGAAAACCTGGGATTCCGCTAGTTCCCACCTTCAAAGAAGCAGAAGAAATGCGGGGGGCTTTAATCCCCTCTCCCTTTAAGGGAGAGGGTTAGGGTGAGGGTATGAAACTTACTGCGCTGCCGCTGGTTTACGCGGTGAGCGACGGCGACGGGTATTATCCACTGCCGGCTTCGCAGCACCTTCGCCCTGCGGTTTACCGCTGCGACGCGGGCCGTTGTTACGCTCACCGGAAGCATTCGCGTTTCCGCCGTTGCCACTGCGACGCTGGCCCTGACCCTGGCTTTGACCACCGCGACCTCCCTGGCCGCCACGACCACCGCCGCCACGCTGCTGACGACCGTTGACGATTGGCTCGGCCGGAATGGATGGATCAACATCAAAACCTGGCAATGCGATACGTGGGATCTCGCGCTTCAGCAGACGCTCGATGTCGCGCAGCAGCTTATGCTCGTCCACGCACACCAGAGAAAGTGCTTCACCGGTGGCTGCCGCACGACCGGTACGGCCAATACGGTGCACGTAGTCTTCCGGCACGTTCGGCAACTCATAGTTAACAACGTGCGGCAGTTCTTCAATGTCCAGGCCGCGAGCCGCGATATCAGTCGCCACCAGCACGCGAATACCACCGCTTTTGAAGTCCGCCAGCGCGCGTGTACGAGCGCCCTGGCTCTTGTTGCCGTGGATTGCCGCCGCGGTGATACCGTCTTTTTGCAGCTGCTCTGCCAGATGGTTAGCGCCGTGTTTGGTGCGGGTGAACACCAGCACTTGCTGCCAGTTGCCTTTGCCAATCATCTGCGACAGCAGTTCCCGCTTGCGCTTTTTGTCCACAAAGTGAACGTGCTGCGTGACCTGCTCAGACGCCGTGTTGCGGCGAGCCACTTCCACTTCTTCCGGGTTGTGCAGCAGCTTCTCAGCCAGCGCTTTAATGTCGTCGGAGAAGGTTGCGGAGAACAGCAGGTTCTGGCGGCGTGCAGGCAGTTTAGCCAGCACGCGACGAATGTCATGAATGAAGCCCATATCCAGCATGCGGTCGGCTTCGTCCAGCACCAGAATCTCTATCTGATCGAGTTTCACCGCATTCTGATGCTCAAGATCCAGCAGACGGCCTGGGGTTGCAACCAGCACATCCACGCCGCCGCGCAGCTTCATCATCTGCGGGTTAATGCTCACGCCGCCAAAGACAACCAGCGAGCGGATATTTAAATATTTGCTGTAGTCGCGGACGTTCTCACCAATCTGCGCTGCCAGTTCGCGGGTTGGGGTGAGGATCAGCGCACGCACCGGGCGACGGCCCTTCAGGTGAGGCGCGCTGTCGGTCAGACGCTGTAACAGCGGCAGGGTAAAGCCTGCGGTTTTGCCGGTGCCGGTTTGGGCACTGGCCATCAGGTCACGGCCTGATAAGACTACCGGGATTGCCTGGCGCTGAATTGGGGTAGGCTCACGATAGCCCTGCTCTTCCACCGCACGCAAAATATCGGCATTCAGGCCGAGAGAATCAAAAGACATAGGAACTCCAGAACCGCCCTGACCGCATTGTGCGGTGTAGTTTCCAGGGGGAACATCACGCGCCAGCGCTAAGCTGGCGAAGAGAGGAGGCGCAAACCACGGCGCCGTTCGCGTGCAGTGTAGCAGTTTTTGTGATCTTCCGCATAAATTCTCATTTTCCTCTCCGCAAGCAGAATAAAGCCTTGTACTGGACAGGGTTGATAACTTTGCTTACTATTAATCAATCGATTGATTAACATTCTAAGAGGTCGGTATGACACCTTCGCCGACGCCGGTCACCAGCCGCGGAGAGCAGGCTAAAAATACGCTCATCACCGCCGCCATCGCGCAATTCGCTGAATATGGCATGCATGCCACCACGCGAGATATCGCCGCCCAGGCTGGGCAAAATATTGCCGCGATCACCTACTACTTTGGCTCCAAAGAAGCGCTGTATATGGCTTCCGCTCAGTGGATTGCCGATTTCATCAGCGGTAACTTTCACGAGCATGTTGCCCACGCAGAAGCCCTTCTTTGCCAGCCCGAACCGGACAAAGAGAAAATACGGCATCTTATTCATACCGCGCTCGGGCAAATGATCGCCCTGCTGACCGCCGACGACACGCTCAACCTGAGCAAATTTATCTCCCGCGAGCAGCTTTCCCCGACCGCCGCTTATCAGCTTATTCACCAGCAGGTTATCGACCCGATGCACACTCTGCTGACCACGCTGGTGGCGCATTACACCGGGCGAGATCCTTTTGATACCGACACTATTTTGCATACCCACACGCTGCTCGGCCAGGTGCTGGCCTTCCGGCTTGGGCGAGAAACGATTCTGTTGCGCACCGGCTGGCCTCAGTTTGACCAGGCCAAAGTGCAGCAAATAAGCCGCGTGGTGCTGAGCCACGTTGATTTCATCCTGCAGGGATTATCCGTAAACAGAGGAAAAGCTTGTGATGAACAATAAGAAGCCGGTGATTGCCGTCATTGTGATTCTAGTGCTCGTGGCCGCGGCGTTTGGCGGCTGGAAATGGTATCAGAGCCAGCAAAACAGCGAGCTAACGCTTTACGGCAACGTGGATATCCGCACCGTTAACCTTAGCTTCCGCGTGGGAGGGCGACTCGCGGCGCTTGAGGTAGATGAAGGCGATGCAATCAAAACCGGTGAACCGCTGGGGCTGATAGATAAAGCACCGTATGAAAACGCTTTGCGCCAGGCCGAAGCCAACGTTGCGGCCGCCCAGGCTAAGTACGATTTGATTATTGCGGGCTACCGTGACGAAGAAATAGCCCAGGCTGCAGCGCAGGTTAACCAGGCGCAGGCGGCCTATGATTACGCGCAAAACTTCTACCAGCGCCAGCAGGGGTTGTGGGCGACCAAAACCATCTCGGCGAATGATTTAGCCAACGCCCGCTCGTCCAGCGACCAGGCAAAAGCCACGCTGAAAGCGGCCAAGGATAAGCTCAGTCAGTACCGCAGCGGCAACCGCCCGCAGGAAATCGCTCAGGCGCAGGCCAGCCTTCAGCAAGCCAAAGCACAGCTGGCTCAGTCGCAGCTAGATCTGCAGGACACCACTCTGATTGCGCCTTCTGACGGCACGTTGCTGACCCGTGCCGTTGAACCCGGCAGCATGCTTAACGCAGGCAGCACGGTACTCACCCTGTCGCTCACTCGCCCGGTGTGGGTTCGCGCCTATATCGACGAAACCAACCTCGGGCAGGCCAAACCCGGCAGCGAACTGCTGATTTACACCGATGGCCGCCCGGACAAGCCATACCACGGCAAAGTGGGATTTGTGTCTCCAACGGCGGAGTTCACGCCAAAAACGGTTGAAACTCCCGATTTGCGCACGGATTTAGTCTACCGCTTACGCATTATCGTGACCGATGCAGATGACGCGCTGCGTCAGGGCATGCCCGTTACGGTGAAATTCAACGGTGGAACTCAGCATGAGCAGCAATGACGCGGTCATTCATCTGCAGGGGCTGGTGAAGCGTTTCCCTGGCCTTGAAAAACCGGCCGTCGCCAGCCTGGATTGCGAAATTCATGCCGGGGCCGTCACCGGCCTGGTCGGCCCGGACGGCGCGGGGAAAACCACGCTCATGAGGATGCTGGCTGGATTGCTGCAGCCAAGCGAAGGCGCAGCCTCGGTGATCGGCCTCGACCCGATTAAAGACGATCGCGCTTTGCACGCTGAACTGGGCTACATGCCGCAGAAATTTGGCCTGTATGAAGATTTGACGGTAATGGAAAACCTGAAGCTTTATGCCGACCTGCGCGGCGTGACCGGGGAGCAGCGTAAAAGCACCTTTGCCCGACTGCTGGAATTCACCTCTCTCGGGCCGTTTACCGAGCGGCTGGCGGGCAAACTCTCAGGCGGGATGAAGCAAAAGCTTGGTCTCGCCTGTACGCTCGTCGGCCAGCCGAAAGTCCTTTTGCTGGATGAACCTGGCGTAGGCGTAGACCCCATATCCCGGCGTGAACTGTGGCAAATGGTGCACGAGCTGGCGGGCGAAGGCATGCTGATCCTCTGGAGCACATCGTATCTCGATGAGGCCGAGCAGTGCCGAGAAATCCTGCTGATGAACGAAGGCGAGCTGCTTTATCACGGTGCGCCGAAAGCGCTGACGCAGAAGATGGCCGGGCGTTCACTACTGGTCAGCCACGATCAGGAGAATAATCGCCAGCTACTTCAGCGCGCGCTGAAGCTGCCGCAGGTCAGCGACGGCGTGATTCAGGGGCGCTCTGTGCGGCTGATCCTTGCCAAAGAGGCAAAAGTGAACGATCTGGCAAATGCCCTGCACGTGCCCGAGTCCAGCCTGAAAGAAACTGACCCGCGCTTTGAAGACGCGTTTATTGATTTACTGGGTGGCGCCGCCGCGAACGAATCTCCGCTGGGCGATATTCTTCATACCGTTGACGGCGAGTCAGGTGAGACGGTGATTCAGGCCGAAGAGCTAACCAAAAAATTCGGCGACTTTGCCGCCACCGACCACGTTAACTTTGCCGTTAAGCGCGGTGAAATCTTCGGGCTGCTTGGCCCTAACGGCGCCGGCAAGTCCACCACCTTCAAGATGATGTGTGGTTTGTTAGTCCCCACTTCGGGCAAAGCACTGGTGCTGGACATGGATTTGAAAACCAGCTCCGGCAAAGCACGCCAGCACCTGGGCTACATGGCGCAAAAATTCTCCCTCTATGGCAACCTGACCGTGGCACAAAATCTCCGTTTCTTCTCCGGTGTTTATGGCCTTCGCGGGCGCGTTCAGCAGGACAAAATTGCCCGCATGAGCGAAGCATTTGCGCTGCAGCCTATCGCCAATAGCACGACAGATTCTCTGCCTCTGGGTTTTAAGCAGCGGCTGGCGCTTGCCTGCTCGCTGATGCACGAACCGGATATTCTGTTTCTCGACGAACCGACATCCGGCGTGGATCCTATTACCCGCCGTGAGTTCTGGCTGCATATCAACAGCATGGTAGAGAAAGGCGTGACGGTGATGGTGACCACTCACTTTATGGATGAGGCCGAATACTGCGACCGCATCGGGCTGGTCTACCGAGGCAAGCTGATTGCCAGCGGCACGCCGGACGACCTAAAACAGCAGATAGCGGATGACGACACGCCCGACCCCACCATGGAGCAGGCGTTTATCGGGCTGATTCACGAGTGGGATAAGGAGCACAGCGATGAGCGAACATAGCCAAAGGATATCGTGGCGCCGCGTCCGCGCCCTGTGCGTGAAAGAAACCCGGCAAATCGTGCGCGACCCCAGCAGTTGGTTAATCGCCGTAGTTATCCCGCTTCTGCTGCTGTTTATCTTCGGCTACGGCATTAATCTCGATTCCAGCCGCCTCCACGTCGGCGTGCTGATCGAGCAGCAGAGCGAAGACGCGCTGGATTTCACCCACGCCATTAGCGCCTCGCCGTTTATTGAGCCCACCATCAGCGATAACCGCGAGCAGCTGATTCAGCTCATGCAGGCCGGGAAAATTCGCGGCATGGTGACGATTCCGCCCGATTTTGCGCAGAACATGGCCCGCCCCGGCGCAACGGCCCCGATTCAGGTGATCACCGACGGCAGCGAGCCCAATACGGCTAACTTTGTTCAGGGCTATATCCAGGGGATCTGGCAGCTTTGGCAGCAACAGCGGGCGGAAGATCGCGGGGAGCACTTTGAGCCCTTAATCGAGGTGCAGCTGCGCTATTGGTTTAACCCCGCCGCCATCAGCCAGCACTTTATAATTCCCGGCGCGGTAACCATCATCATGACGGTCATTGGCGCTATCCTGACCTCTCTGGTCGTAGCCCGGGAATGGGAGCGCGGCACCATGGAGGCTCTGCTTTCCACGCAGGTGACGAAGACCGAACTGCTGCTCTGCAAGCTGGTGCCCTATTATGTTTTGGGGATGCTAGCCATGCTGCTTTGTATGCTGGTGACGGTGTTTATTCTCGGCGTACCGTGGCGCGGCTCGCTGTTACTGCTGTTTCTGATCAGCAGCCTGTTTTTACTTAGCACGCTGGGCATGGGGCTGCTGATCTCCACCATTACACGCAACCAGTTTAACGCCGCGCAGGTCGCGCTGAACGCCGCATTTTTACCGTCCATCATGCTGTCCGGCTTTATTTTCCAGATAGACAGTATGCCGGCGATTATCAGGGCGGTGACCTACGTCATCCCGGCGCGCTACTTCGTCAGCACCCTGCAAAGCCTGTTCCTGGCGGGGAATATCACCTCGGTGTTGATCGTCAACACGCTGTTTTTGATTGCCTCGGCGGTGATGTTTATCGGCCTGACGGCGCTGAAAACCAAACGTCGGCTCGATTAGGGAGAAAGCATGTTTTATCGTTTATGGACGTTGATTCGCAAAGAGCTGCAGTCGCTGCTACGCGAGCCGCAGACCCGCGCCATCCTGATTTTGCCGGTGCTGCTGCAGGTGCTTTTGTTCCCGTTTGCCGCCACGCTTGAGGTCACCAATGCCACCATCGCTATTTATAACGAAGACAACGGTAACCATTCGATTGAGCTGACCCAGCGCTTTGCCCGTGCCAGCGCCTTCAGCCACGTGCTGCTGCTGAAAAGCCCGCAGGAAATACAGCCGACGATAGACAACCAAAAAGCCCTGCTGCTGATTCGTTTCCCGGCAAATTTTTCGCGCGATATTGCCAGTCAGAATCCGGCGAAGCTGCAGATTCTGCTCGACGGGCGTAACTCAAACAGCGCGCAGATTGCCGCGAATTACCTCCAGCAAATCGTCAATAACTATCAGCAAGAGCTGATGACCGGCCTGCCCAAACCCAACAACAGCGAGCTGACTATTCGCAACTGGTATAACCCTAACCTCGATTACAAATGGTTTGTGGTGCCGTCGCTGATTGCGATGATTACCACCATCGGCGTGATGATTGTAACGTCCCTCTCCGTGGCCCGGGAACGCGAGCAAGGCACGCTCGATCAGCTGTTGGTTTCGCCCCTGGCCACCTGGCAAATCTTTATTGGCAAAGCGGTTCCCGCGCAGATTGTCGCGTTGGTGCAGGCCACCATTGTGCTGGCGGTAGGAATTTGGGGCTACCACATCCCCTTCTCCGGCTCGCTGCTGCTGTTTTACTTCACGATGATTATCTACGGGCTGTCTCTGGTGGGGTTCGGGCTGCTGATTTCCGCCCTCTGCTCAACCCAGCAGCAGGCGTTTATTGGCGTGTTTGTCTTTATGATGCCGGCGATCCTGCTCTCCGGCTATGTCTCACCGGTGGAAAACATGCCGGTATGGCTGCAGGATTTGACGTGGATAAACCCGATTCGTCATTTTACCGATATCACCAAGCAGATTTACCTGAAGGATGCGAGCTTTGGGATTGTCTGGCAGAGTTTGTGGCCGCTGCTGGTGATTGCGGCCACAACGGGTTCAGCGGCGTACTGGATGTTTAGGCGTAAGATTGCGTGATTTGTCTTTCGCGAGCAGAGAGAAGATAGCTGGCCCGGCGAGCATTGCCAGGCCGGCGAGCGCCAGAAGAAGGTGACTGTGTACCACTCGAGACAGTAGCCACAGCGCAATCATTGCGTTGCCGAAATACCATGTAGTAGTCAGCTCTTCAAGAAAATCACCGATATCGCGTAGCAAGCCGGTGTGAAAACGCTGGAAGATAAACATCAGCACCACGGTGGCGACATAAAGCAGGCACAGCCCTACGCCCACGGGGATCAGGGTCGCGGTTTTCCAGCCAACGAGCAGCGCAGCGACCACCGCAAGATGCAGCATAATCTGCCAGCAACCCAGCCCGGTTCTCACTCTTACACGTTGTTGCCACTTCATGTTTTATCTCCTGGAGTATTTCTTCCTGTTAATCAGAGTACGCAAGTGTACGGAAATTTCCTCAATACGCCCCCTTTTTGTGACAGATATTGCAATTTATTTCCGTTCAGGCAGGTAAAAGTCGCGCGAGGAAAAGCAAAACTGCGGGGAAAACTCCCTCCCCGCGAAGGGGAGGGAATATGTAGATTAGCGGCGGTTACCGAAGATACGCAGCAGCATCAGGAACAGGTTGATGAAGTCCAGATACAGCGTCAGGGCACCCAGAATTGAGTATTTACGCAGCATTTGCGCGTCGCGGGTATCAATTTGCTCGCCGATGTTTTTCAGTTTTTGGGTGTCGTATGCGGTCAGGCCCACAAAAACCACCACGCCGATGTAGGTGATGGCCCACATGAGCGCATCGCTTTTCAGCCAGAAATTAACCAGCGAAGCCAGTACAATCCCGATCAGTGCCATAAAAAGCATGTTGCCGAAGCCGCTCAGGTCACGTTTGGTGGTATAGCCATAGAGGCTCATGGCACCAAACATCCCGCCTGCCACCACAAATGTGCTGGCGATGGACGAATAGGTATAAACCAGAAAAATGCTCGCCATGGTCAACCCGGTCAGCGCCGAGTAAAGCATAAACAGCGACGTCGCCACGCCAGCGCTCAGCTTGTGCACCATGCCGGAGAGCACAAAGACCAGCCCCAGTTGAACGATGATCAGACCAAAGAAAGTGATTTTACTGGAGAAGACAAACTCCATCACCGCCGGGGTATTCGCCGCGTACCACGCGATAAAGGCGGTTAAAAGTAGACCGCAGGTCATCCAGCCGTAAACTTGCGCCATAAAGGTCTGAAGGCCCGTATTGGCACGCTGCACGATAGTCTCATTGGGACGCGGGAATCGGTCCATGATGCTTCCTCTGTGTTGTGAATTAAACTTCTGACGCGAGCTGTTTGGCTCACCCGCTTTAAGATTAACACATCCCGCAGACCGCGTAGCCTACCAGCGTTTAGCCGCCTGCTTATCGCTGTCCCGGGCTTCGACCCAGCGGTCGCCTTCGGCGGTCGCTTCACGTTTCCAGAACGGGGCGCGAGTTTTCAGGTAATCCATGATGAACTGGGCGGCTTCAAACGCTGAGCTGCGGTGGGCGCCCGTCACGCCGACAAAGACAATTTCATCGCCTGGCCACAGTTCGCCGATGCGGTGAATCACCGTCACGCGCTGCAGCGGCCAACGGCTTCTGGCCTCGGCGACAATTTCAGCCAGCGCTTTTTCGGTCATGCCCGGATAATGTTCAAGCATCAGGGCGCTAACGCTGTCGCCAAGGTTGTGATTGCGAACTTTACCGGTGAAGGTCACGACCGCACCGTCTTCATCGCACTGAGAAAGCCACTGATACTCTTCGCCGACGTTGAAATTCTCGCGGCCAACAATAATACGGGTGTTGTCCACTTAACCTCCGGTCACCGGTGGGAAAAAGGCCACTTCGTCGCCCTTCGCCAGCGGATGATCAAAGCTCACCAGCGTTTGATTGACCGCGGCCAGCAGCTTGCCGGACTCCAGCGCCAGCGCCCACCGGCTGCCTCTGTCGGCCAATGCCGCACGCAGTTGCTCCACATCGCCGTAGGCTTCATCCAGCGCCAGGCTGTCGCAGCCGACCAGTTCGCGTACCTGGGCAAAAAACAGAACATTAAGCATCGTTTGCCACCTTAAAATCGCCGGATTTTCCGCCGCTCTTTTCCAGCAGACGGACAGGGCCGATGACCATGTCTTTTTGTACGGCTTTGCACATGTCATAAATGGTCAACGCGGCGACGGAGGCCGCAGTCAATGCCTCCATTTCTACGCCGGTTTTTCCCGTCAGGCGGCACACGGACTCGATGCGAACTCGGTTTTGCTCAGTCTGAGCCTCAAGCTGCACTTCTACTTTGCTCAGTAAAAGCGGATGGCACAGCGGAATCAGTTCCCAGGTGCGTTTAGCGGCCTGGATCCCCGCGATACGTGCGGTGGCAAAAACGTCACCTTTGTGGTGGCTGCCGTCAACAATCATCGCCAGCGTTGCCGGCTGCATGGTCACAAACGCTTCGGCGCGGGCCTCACGAACCGTCTCAGCCTTGGCGGACACGTCCACCATATGTGCTTCCCCGGCGGCGTTAATATGGGTCAAATGCGACATAACTTACTTCTTAATATGTGGGTGGAAATTGCACGGGCGCTGACGGGCATCCAGTTGAGGCTGAATGATATTTTCCCAGGCGGTTCGGCAGGCCTTCGTTGAGCCCGGCATGGCGAAAATCAGCGTTTTGTTCGCCATGCCCGCAACGGCGCGTGACTGCAGCGTAGAGGTGCCAATCTCTTCAAAGGAGAGCATACGAAACAGCTCGCCGAAACCTTCAACTTCCCGGTCAAACAGCGGGAGAAGCGCCTCCGGCGTCTGGTCTCCGTCGGTAAACCCGGTGCCGCCGTTGATCAACACCACCTGAACCTGCTCATCGGCAATCCACTGCGAAACTGCGGCCCGGATGGCATAACGGTTTTCTTTGACGATAGCTTTGTCTACCACCTGATGCCCCGCTTCCGTGGCGACTTCACCCAGATAATGACCCGAAGTGTCGTCATCTTCACCACGACGGCTGGACACCGTCAAAATAGCAATACGTGCCGGGATAAACTCTGCGCTTACCTGACTCATCGATATTCTCCTTGTGGGCAGGCTCTAGCCGCCGATATACGACAGATTTTGGGTGATGCCGGTGTTACCGTCATGCAGGAAATGGGTTTGCTTTTTCTGCGCCAGCGCGGAAGAGATACGTCCCTCCAGTTCGCTTTGCTGGGCGTCATCCGCCAACAGATCCCGCAGCGCAATTCCCTGCTCGCCAAACAGGCAGAGGTGCAGGTTACCGACGGACGAAACTCGCAGCCGGTTGCAGCTGGCACAGAAATCTTTCTCATACGGCATGATGAGCCCGATTTCGCCTTTGTAGTCGGGATGGTAGAACACCTGGGCAGGGCCATCGCTGCGCTGACGCAATTGGTGAACCCAGCCTCGCTCAAGCAGCTGGTCGCGAATGGTTTTACCGGAAATATGGTGTTTGCGGAAAAGCGAGCCGCCGTCGCCGGTTTCCATCAGCTCAATAAAGCGGAGCTGGATGGGGCGCGGTTTGATCCAGGCAAGGAAGGTCTCGAGCTGATTGTGGTTTACGTCGCGCATCAGCACGGTGTTCACTTTTACTCGCTCAAACCCCGCGTTGAAAGCCGCGTCAATGCCATCCATCACCTGCCGAAATTTATCCTGGCCGGTAATGGCATGAAACTGACGAGCGTCCAGGCTGTCGACGCTAACGTTCAGGGCGGTCAGCCCCGCATCACGCCAGGCGTTAACATCCCGGGCCAGGCGATAGCCGTTGGTCGTCACCGCAAGCTGGCGAATAGACGTCTTTTCACGCACCGCGGCGATGATTTCGGTAAAGTCGCGGCGCAAAGAAGGTTCCCCGCCCGTCAGGCGCACCTTTTCGGTACCGAGAGCAGCAAAAGCCCGGGTAACGCGACGGATTTCATCGACGTTGAGGAAGCTTTTATTGGCCACGCCGTGCGGCTTATAGCCGTCGGGCAGGCAATAGCTGCAGCGAAAGTTGCAGACGTCGGTAATTGATAAGCGCAAGTAATAGAACTTACGCGCAAAAGCATCGGTAAGTTGGGACACTGAATACACCTTTCCAAATACGGGAGATGCAGTCATTTCTTCCTGCACCCTGGCAACCTCAGGGGCTGCGGCCAGGGCACCTTATCTTGTGACTTAGGTACCATGGCTTGAGTGTGTGTTACTGCGATAGTAGCGCGACATCTGGCTTCGCGCTATATCATTTTTCGCTATATAAATCTATACATAACGAGATAATTGCTTAATTTCGCTACAGAGTACTTAAAAAGCTAACTTTTACTTTGATATGTATCATTATCCACAGAGCAAGAATCGTCTTTTTGGCGCTTTTACGCTACCTTAAGCGCCTGTATGCCTCTTAAGGATTATCTTTTCTATGCGTAATCGCACGCTTGCAGATCTTGATCGGGTTGTCGCGCTGGGCGGTGGGCACGGCCTGGGTCGCGTCATGTCATCCCTTTCATCCCTCGGCTCACGTTTAACCGGCATCGTCACCACCACCGACAACGGCGGCTCAACCGGACGTATTCGACGCTCTGAGGGCGGGATTGCCTGGGGAGATATGCGCAACTGCCTGAATCAGCTGATCACTGAACCAAGCGTGGCATCAACAATGTTTGAGTATCGTTTTGGCGGTAACGGCGAACTTTCAGGCCATAACCTCGGAAATCTAATGTTAAAGGCGCTGGATCACCTCAGCGTGCGCCCGCTGGAGGCAATCAATTTAATTCGCAACCTGCTAAAGGTCGATGCGCAGCTGATTCCGATGTCGGAGCATCCGGTCGATTTAATGGCTACCGACGACCAGGGCAACGCCGTGTATGGCGAAGTAAGTATCGACCAGTTGCTCAATCCACCGCAGGATCTGGCGGTCTACCCGAAAGTCCCGGCCACGCGTGAAGCCTTAGAAGCCATCGCTGAAGCCGATTTAATTTTGATTGGCCCCGGCAGCTTTTACACCAGCCTGATGCCGATTTTGCTGCTTGAAGAGATGGATCAGGCGCTGCGCCGCACGCCAGCGCCGATGGTGTATATCGGCAACCTGGGCAAAGAGCTAAGCCCTGCCGCAGCCAGCCTTTCCCTGCGCCAAAAGCTTGAATTGATGGAACAGCATATCGGAAAACGCGTTATCGATGCCGTGCTGGTTGGCCCACACGTTGAGGCCAGCGAAGTGGGCGACAGGTTGGTTATTCAACAGCCGCTGGAAGCCAGTGACATTCGGTATCGCCACGACCGCCAGCTGCTGCGGGCAGCCCTCGAACAGGCCGTGCAGCAGCTCGGGTAAACCTCGCCGCTTATGAGGCGGCGATAAAGAGTTCGCGCAGCTTGTGAAGCTGGTCGCGAATCTGCGCCGCTTCTTCAAACTCCAGATTTTGCGCGTGTTCCAGCATATTCGCTTCAAGCTGATGAATTTTCTGCTGCAGCGCTTTCGGCGTCAGCACAACTTCATCATCTTCAATCACGCTGCGTGCTTTGGTTTTAACCCGCCCTTTGGTCTTCGCCATGCCTTCGCCAAGCTGCAGAACGTCCACGACTCGTTTGTTCAGGCCCTGCGGCGTAATGCCATTTTCTTCGTTGTAGCGCTGCTGCTTCTCACGGCGGCGTTCGGTTTCACCAATCGCTTTGGCCATTGACGGCGTGATTTTATCGCCGTAGAGAATCGCCTTACCGTTAACGTTACGCGCCGCACGGCCGATGGTCTGAATAAGCGAGCGCTCGGAACGCAGAAAACCTTCTTTGTCCGCATCCAGAATGGCAACCAGCGACACTTCCGGCATATCAAGACCTTCTCGCAGCAGGTTGATCCCCACCAGAACGTCAAATTCACCGAGGCGCAAATCACGGATAATCTCCATGCGTTCCACGGTGTCGATATCCGAGTGCAGGTAGCGTACGCGTTCACCATGCTCCTCTAAATATTCGGTCAGGTCTTCCGCCATCCGCTTGGTTAATGTCGTCACCAACACGCGTTCATTGATGGCCACACGTTTACGAATTTCAGAAAGCAAATCGTCTACCTGCGTTGCCACCGGACGCACTTCAATCACCGGATCGAGCAGCCCCGTAGGACGAACAACCTGGTCAACGATGTCCTCGCCAGATTTTTCCAGCTCATAGTTGCCCGGCGTCGCTGAAACGTAGATGGTCTGCGGGGCCAGCGCTTCAAACTCTTCAAATTTTAACGGTCGGTTGTCCAGCGCCGACGGCAGGCGGAAGCCATATTCCACCAGCGTTTCTTTACGGGCGCGGTCGCCGCGATACATGCCGCCAATTTGCGGAATGGTGACGTGGGATTCATCCACCACCAGCAGGCCATCTGCCGGAAGATAGTCAAAAAGCGTTGGGGGCGGTTCGCCAGGTCCTCGCCCGGAGAGGAAGCGCGAGTAGTTTTCAATGCCCGAACAATAACCCAGCTCGTTCATCATCTCGAGATCAAACTGGGTACGCTGGGCAATACGCTGCTCTTCCAGCAGTTTATTATTTTCCAGCAGGAACTTGCGGCGCTCGGCCAGCTCAACTTTGATATCTTCCATCGCCTGCACAATACGCTCGCGCGGCGTAACGTAGTGCGATTTAGGGTAAATAGTAAAACGCTGAATAGTTTGATCGATTTGCCCGGTCAGTGGATCGAACAGCGACAGCCTCTCAACCTCTTCGTCGAACAACTCTACACGCAGCGCAAGATCGTCTGATTCAGCCGGGAAGATATCGACCACCTCCCCTCTTACGCGGAACGTACCGCGCTGGAATGCCTGATCGTTGCGGGTGTATTGTAACTCCGTAAGACGGCGCAGGATCGCCCGCTGATCGATGATCATACCCTTCGTCAGGTGAAGCATCATCTTCAGGTACAGGTCCGGGTCACCCAGACCGTAGATCGCCGACACGGATGCCACCACGATGACGTCCCGCCGCTCAAGCAACGCTTTGGTCGCCGACAGACGCATCTGCTCAATGTGTTCGTTCACCGACGCATCTTTTTCAATGAAGGTGTCCGAGCTTGGCACATAAGCTTCAGGCTGATAGTAATCGTAGTAAGAGACAAAAAACTCAACGGCGTTGTCCGGGAAGAACTCTTTCATTTCACCGTAAAGCTGCGCCGCCAGCGTTTTATTTGGCGCCAGTACCATCGTGGGGCGCTGAAGGTCGGCTATCACGTTTGCTACCGTGAAGGTTTTACCCGATCCCGTTACGCCCAGCAGCGTCTGGTGCGCCAGCCCGTTTTCAAGCCCGTCTTTCAGGCGAAGGATTGCTTCAGGCTGGTCGCCAGAAGGTTTAAATGCGGAATTCAGTTTGAACGCTTTACTCATGAACGGGCTACCTGATGAAGAAACGAGCGGGCCGGAGAGTAATTTTACCCGGCAGCAGGATTTTTGCCAGTATAAAAACTGTATAAAACACCAGTTCTCATTTTTACTACGCCTGCTAACGACTGCTTTTTGCCACTTTGTTTGCCCAGAATTTGCCCCTTCACCAGATAAATCTCCAGCCACGACCGGTTATCCCCAAATTTTTTCGCCTTTTAACATTTGTCAAGGGAGGTAAGGATACCTCGGGCCGAATGTTTGACAGTTTTATTGCAACTGTTGCTTTTATTTAACAACTTGAATTCAAATGAATATTTCACAAAGACCGGTTTCGCGCCAATTTGGCCGCAGGCCGCGCCCGCTCTCGCTTTCGTCAAGTTTTCTAACTCTAATGCACAAGGTTATCCACAGGAATGGTGGATAACTGCAGCAAGCCCTTTTGCTTAGCCACTCGGAAAAATCCCTGATCTTCCTGTGCCAGGGGCGAAAAAAAAATTTCGCTAATTTTTTTGCTTTTATTCATTCGATTTCGCTATACCCGGCCATATTGAGCAAGATCCCGAAATCGAGATATATCCTGAGGTTAAAAGGCATTTTATTGCACCAAATTCGTACTTTTTAGCACCCGTCGAGTGCAGCGAGATCTCATCTTGCGCATCGGCTTTATCCTTTCAGGAAACCGATACTCAGTTTTATCCTGAATAGCGTGATGCTTTCAGGCATTATCACCAAGCTGGCAAGCTAATTGCAGCATATCCAGGAGGGAAACGACTCCCCAACCCAGGAGATGAGCCATGCTTAGCTTACGTGCTGTTAATCAGTTTTACGGTGACCACCACATACTGTGGAACCTCGACCTCGAGCTGACCCCGGGAGAATGCACCTGCGTGCTTGGCGCGCCAGGGCAGGGCAAAACCACGCTCGTAAACTGCATTACCGGCTATTTGCCAGTACAAAGCGGCAGTATGCTGTGGCAACAGGCGGGACAGCCGCCTGAAGACCTGGTGAATAAACCCGTGGAGCGCAGAACTGCGCTTGGAATCGGCTACGTTCCCCAGGACAGGCGCATCTTCTCCCAGCTTAGCGTTGAGGAAAATCTTCAGATAGCGATGATGGCGGGACATCATCGACCCCGGGTCATTCCTGCGCTGATTGATGACCTTTTTCCCGAGCTCTATAGCCTTCGGCAGGTAAAAAGCGGCGAACTTAGCGGGGATATGCAGCAACAGTTAGCGCTTGCCCGGGCACTGGTTTTAGAGCCCAGATTGCTGATACTGGATGAACCCACTCTCGGCGGAGGGCACCGCTTTATCACAGAAATGGGCAACCTCATCCGGCGCTTAAACCGCGACTTCGGCCTGACCATTTTACTGGTCGAACAGCGGCTGACTTTTATACGCCGGGTTGCAGACAAGTTTTGCCTGTTGCATAAAGGCCGAAATGTCGCGCAAGGGAATGTCTCCCAGCTGGACGACAAGCTCGTGGCGGGCTGGTTAGATCCCTGAACGCAGTCCCTACTACAAATTTTTCAATTTTTCCTGAAAAACCGGGTTGAGCTCCGTCATCGCCCGATGCAGGTTGCACTGCCGCGTCACTTTCGCGATATCCAGCAAAGGCGAAGGTATGGACTTCACGCCAGAGCTGTTCATCCAGCGTAAAACCGCGTCGAGATTCCATAGTGCAGTTTTCCCGTCATGTACCGGCGCTGGAAACGCCTCCCGGGAAACCATAACTTTGCGAATATACTGCCGGGACACGCCTAGCAGTTCCGCTACGTCACTCAATCCCACTAAATCAGGGGCAGCTTCAACCAATAACGCGCCTTGAATAATGCCTGAAACGTCCTTCAGCGCGCTCAGTAAGGCTTCTTCTGCTGTGTCGGCCTCGCGGATGAAATTCAGAGCAATACGCCCCGTCACACCGATGCCAACGAGGGCATCATCACACCCTCCTGCGCCCAGCGCAGCAATCCACTTCTCCGGATCTTTTTTCCCTTCTGGTAGAGTAAAAACAAGCGTGAACATGTATTCCGCCATGGAGCCTTCTCCTTGTTAATGCAGGACGCTACGTGATGCCCTATTGGCGCATCCATCCACAAGCCTGCGAATTTGTCTGGCATGGTTCTCTGCGTCGCGAGGCGTGTTCCAGACACAGCTGATACAAAACTCGCCGCACCGGCATGTTTTATCGTTCCAGGGGCAATACATTTTTCCCCAGCAATGCGAACCGCCCTCTTTGACCCGCCAACCCTGGCATTCTGCGTAGCTTAATGCCGCCTCTATCTCTTTTTGCGGGTGCCGTTTTCTGGCCATATCTCTTCCGGCTAAAAAAGCACCTCATAAAAGGTTGTCATATGACAACTCAAAGTATGAAATACTCTATAGACGTTGCAGCCTGGAATGAATCTTTGTCTGTGGGGAAAAGGTTAAAGCGGGAGCCAGCCCGAGGCTTTGCTGCGGGCCTGGCTTTTGTTGCAGTCGCCTTGCGGCTTAGATCGTAATAACGGAGAGATCGAGGTAGTGACCAAGCTCGGTTTGATCGCTGATCCCCTTAAGCCAGGGAATTTCCCCCAACAGCGGGGCCGGCAGCCGCTGTTTGAGCGTGGCAAGATATTCCGCATGCCTTTTTCCTGCGGGTTGAACACCGTTTGCTACCCAGCCCGCCAGCGGTAAACCAGCGGCCAGCACCGCCTGTACCGTGAGCATTGCATGATTAATGCAGCCAAGTTTCACGCCCACCACTAAAATAACCGGCAGTTGCTCGCTGATGGCCCATTCGGCAAATGTCGTGGTGTCAGACAGCGGGGTAAACCAGCCTCCAGCCCCTTCAACCTGAACCCAGTCGGCTTTTCCGGTAAGATTCTTTAGACCTTCAGACATAGCAGAAAAAGTAATGGGGCGCTGCTCTTCAGCACTAATGATGTGCGGGGAGGTCGGCTCAAGAAAAGCCAACGGATTGATCTCCTCATACGGCAATTTAACCGAACTATTGCGCTGCAGCGCTAACGCATCACTGTTGCGAATGCCTTCAGGGGTCATTTCACTGCCAGAGGCCACAGGCTTATAGCCCACAGAGCGATACCCCGCAGTATTCGCCGCCTGAAGCAGCGCGCAGCTGACGATGGTCTTCCCAACTTCAGTGTCGGTGCCGGTCACAAACCATTTTTTAATCACGTTCAATTACTCCAAAAATTATCTGCCAGCTAAGAGAGAACTGCCCGTCTTGCCGGGGCCACGCTTCGCTGAGCCGCTGCAGTTGCCCACGCGTCAGCAGAGTGTTTTTGCGGCCATCGTGCAGGTGTGTTGCCCCAACGCCTTTTAGCGAACGCATGGCGCTCATGACGTCAGGAAAACGCTGGCTGACGGTGCGGCTGGTTAATACGTAACGCCATGGGCGACACGCCTGGTCAATTTCGGCCAGGGATAAAAACTGGTTGGCATGCGCCCGTTCGTCTACCCCGCGCCAGGCCTCGTGCAGTTCAGGCAGTGAACCTGCCGCAAGCGTGCTGAACGCAATGCATCCACCCGGTTTCGTCACGCGATAAAGCTCGGATAAGCCTTGCTGCAGATCGCTGCACCACTGAACGGCAAGATTACTCCAGGCCAGATCCACCTGGTCATCCGCCAGCGGAATAGACTCGATATCCCCCTCAAGAAAGCGATGCGCCGACTGGGTTTGCTGGCACCGCTCAAGCATCGCTTTCGAGATGTCCAGCGCCAGCACTTCGCTTCCTTTGTCCCGCCAAATTCGGCTGTACCAGCCGGTACCGCAGCCTGCATCCAGCACGCTTACGGCACGGCGGTTTTCCAGCTCGGCCAGCAGGTTATCACCGCAGATACGCTGCAGCTCGGCAAAACGCTCGTAGCTGCCTGCCGCCCGGCTAAACGCTGCGGCGACGGCGGCTTTATCAACAAGCTGCGTCATAAAGCGCCTCCAGCAATGCGTCTATGTCGCCAGAAGTATGCGCGGCCGTAAGGGTGATGCGCAGGCGGGCGCTGCCGGGGGGAACGGTAGGCGGGCGAATGGCTGTTAACCAGAAGCCCCGCTCTTTCAGGCGGGAGGCGAGCTCCAGCGTGCGCTGATTCTCCCCCACAATCAGAGGTTGTATCGCGCTACCTGAATCCGCCAGATTCAGCGAGAGTCGGGCAGCACCCTGCCGAAAACGCAGAATATTTTCAGCAAGCCTTGCTCTGTACTCATCGCCATGCTGAACCACCTTTAACGCGGCCTGAAGCGACACGGCCTGCGCCGGCGGCATCGCGGTGCTGTATATCAAGTGGCGGGCAAACTGCAGCAGGTAAGTTGCAACGTCTTCGTCGCACAATACCGCCGCACCGCTGCCGCCAAATGCTTTGCCAAAGGTGACGACAAGAATATCCGGTTTGATTTTTTGCCGATCGCAACTGCCACGCCCCTCTTTGCCGAGGACACCAATACCGTGCGCGTCGTCGACCATTAACCAACCGTCTGCTTGTCTTGTTGCCTGTGCTATTTCAGCCAGCGGCGCGCTGTCCCCGTCCATGCTGAAGATGCCTTCGGTTAGGACAAGCCGTTCACCTTCATGCGGTTTACCGAGCTGCGTGGCAAGGGCCTGAACGTCGTTGTGATGAAATCTGCGTAGCTGAGCCGGACTTTGCATCGACGCTTCCATCATTGAGGCATGGCAAAGTTTATCGGCGATAAGCGTGTCCGTTTTTTGCGCCAGCGCGGAGATCACCGCCTGGTTTGCGCTGTAGCCGGAGATAAACAACAGCGCTCGCTCAAAGCCGAGCCAATCCGCCAGCTGTTCCTCAAACGCCTGATGTGCACGGCTATACCCCGTGACGTGACCAGACCCGCCGCTGCCAACGCCGAACTGCGTCGCGCCTTTTTGCCAGGCCTCCGTAATCTGCGGGTGATGACTCAGTCCCAGATAATCGTTGCTGGAAAAATTCAAATATTCCCGACCGTTGGCCGAAAAAATACGCCCGTTACCGAGCGTATTGGCCTGTCGGGTGCGAAGGCTGGCGCTGGTCCGCCGTTCGCTTAAAGCCCCGGAGATTCGCTGTGGCCAGCTCATACCGCCGCCGCGTTGTAGTAATTGTCGGTATCGGCGTTCAGGATCTGCCCGGCGAGCTGCTCCTGCTGTTCGTTGTCACCCATTTCGGTGGTGGTTTGCTGCGGATTAAGCCCCAGCTTGCGGAACAGCTGCAGATCTTTGTCCTCTTCTGGGTTCGGCGTCGTCAGCAGTTTGCAGCCGTAGAAAATAGAGTTTGCACCGGCCATAAAACACATTGCCTGCGTCTGCTCGCTCATCTGCTCGCGGCCTGCGGAAAGGCGCACGTAGGAGGTTGGCATCATGATCCGGGCCACCGCGATGGTACGAATAAAATCAAAGGCATCCACGTCTTCGTTATCCGCCAGAGGCGTGCCTTTCACTTTCACCAGCATGTTGATAGGGACGCTTTCTGGTGGCGTTGGCAAATTCGCTAATTGCAGCAGCAGTCCGGCGCGGTCGGTGACGGTTTCACCCAGGCCGACAATCCCACCGGAGCAAACTTTAATCCCTGCATCACGAACTTTATCCAGCGTGTCCAGACGTTCCTGATAGGTTCGGGTCGTGATGATGTTGCCGTAAAATTCCGGGGAGGTGTCCAGATTGTGGTTGTAATAGTCCAGCCCAACGGAGGCCAGGCGCTGCGCCTGTTCATTGGTTAACGTACCGAGCGTCATACAGGTTTCCAGCCCCATAGCGCGAACGCCCTGCACCATCTGCTCAAGGTAAGGCATATCGCGCTCATGCGGGTTCTTCCAGGCGGCCCCCATACAAAAACGTGTCGAACCTGCGTTTTTAGCCTTGCGGGCGGAGTCCAGCACCTGCTCAACTTCCATCAGGCGTTCAGACTCCAGGCCTGTTTTATATCTGGCGCTTTGTGGGCAATATTTACAGTCTTCCGGGCAAGCACCGGTTTTTATAGACAGCAAGGTGCTGACCTGTACCTGTCGGGGATCGAAATGCTGGCGATGCGTCTGCTGCGCTTCAAACAACAGATCCAACAAAGGTTTTTGAAATAAAGCAGTGACCTGCGACATTGTCCAGCGTGCGTGGTGAGCCATGGGGCCTCTCCAAAAGGGGTGTTATGGGAATTCGATTGACGTTATACTCGTAAACCTAAATGTTTTTCAAATGGTTTACAAGTCACCCTATGACCCCTGATGATTTAGCGTTCGACCAGCGACATATCTGGCACCCGTACACCTCGATGAGCCAGCCGCTCCCGGTTTATCCCGTTGTGGCCGCGGCGGGCTGTGAGCTGCAGTTGGCTGACGGACGCATGCTCGTCGACGGCATGTCCTCCTGGTGGGCGGCTATTCATGGCTACAACCACCCGCGACTGAATCAGGCCATGAAGCGCCAGATTGATAGCATGTCACACGTGATGTTCGGCGGTATTACGCACCCACCTGCCGTTGAGCTGTGCCGCAAGCTGGTCGCGATGACACCTGCCCCGCTGGAATGTGTGTTTCTGGCGGACTCCGGTTCCGTCGCCGTTGAGGTCGCCATGAAAATGGCGCTGCAGTACTGGCACGCCAGGGGACAGCCTCGCCAGCGTTTTCTGACCTTCCGCAATGGCTATCACGGCGATACGTTTGGTGCGATGTCAGTCTGCGATCCTGATAACTCGATGCACAGCCTGTGGCAGGGCTATTTGCCTGAGCATCTTTTTGCCCCTGCTCCGCAATGCGGCTTTGGTGATGAATGGAACGAGATGGATATCGTGCCGTTTGCCCGCCTGATGGCTGCTCATCGCGAAGAGATTGCCGCCGTTATTCTGGAGCCTGTCGTCCAGGGCGCGGGGGGCATGCGTTTTTACCACCCTGAATGGCTGCGCCGCCTCCGCCGCATGTGCGACCGGGAGGGGATTCTGCTGATCGCCGACGAGATCGCGACAGGTTTTGGCCGCACCGGGAAACTGTTCGCCTGCGACCACGCGGATATTTCACCGGATATCATGTGTCTCGGCAAAGCGCTAACCGGCGGCACAATGACGCTCTCCGCAACACTTGCCTCCCGCCATGTCGCAGAAACCATCAGCGACGGTGAAGCCGGCTGCTTTATGCACGGTCCTACCTTTATGGGGAACCCGCTCGCCTGCGCGGTTGCCAGTGAAAGCCTGGCGCTCCTGGCGGAAGGAGACTGGCAGCAGCAGGTTCTGGCGATTGAGCAGCAGCTTCGGGAAGGTTTGCTGCCGCTGACGGCGAACGAAAACGTAGCCGACGTGCGCGTACTGGGTGCTATTGGCGTGGTGGAAACACGCCGGCCTGTAGATATGGCCGCTTTGCAGCGTTTCTTTGTCGAACAGGGCGTGTGGATCCGGCCGTTTGGCCGCCTGATCTACCTGATGCCGCCTTATATCATCGGCCCTGAACAGCTGGATAAATTAATTGTGGCCGTCGCGCAGGCGGTAAAAAATCCTGAGTTTTTCAACTAGTTTCTGTTTCAACCGGGTCGGTATCGCTTGCCGGCAGGTCTGTCCTTCCGCTAATCGATTTCTGAAATTAATTTACTCAAATAAATCCAGTTAAGTTATTAATCCCTTCCCGTCTCGCTGCCGATTAACCTTTCACCAGATTCACATCACAGAGAGACAGAAATGAAGAGAACCGTTGTACTCAGCTTCTGCCTGATGGCAGGCAGCGCCCTGGCCGATACCGGCTCGCCCCAGCTAAAGGCGGAGACACAGTCAGTGATTCGCCAGGCGGGTTATCAGTGCGATACCGTGAACAGCGTGTACCCCGCCGCATTCGGAGGTTCACTTACCGTCTCCTGCGATGATGACCACAAATATATTATTCGCAAAAAAAACGGTCAGTACGAAGTAGAAAAAGAATAACAAATCGCTTTTTCATCGCCGAAAAATACCCTCTCCCCCCTTTCTGAAGCCGATTTGCACAAATCGGCTTCCCGTTTCGCTCAACTTAGTATAAAAAGCAGGTTTTGAAATAACCCTCTATTCCACCGTACAGCAAGGAGCAACCTTGAACACATTATCGGTTTCTCGTCGCGCCGCAGCCCTGGCTTTCGCCGTGGCGCTGAGTGCATGTAGCTCAACCCCACCCCAGGACAAACCGTCTACTCAGGTGGCGCCGGGAACCCAGTCCCGCCCGATCCTGGCGGCTGACGAAGCACAGAATTTTGTGGCAGCGCGCTACTTCACCGCGATGAACCCAAATGAAGCCCCGTGGACGCCGTCCTCGATTCGCACGCCTCAGCAGCCTGATTTCGTGGTTGGCCCTGCCGGTACGCCTGGCGTCACTCACACATCAGTCCAGGCCGCGGTGGACGCTGCTATTATCAAGCACAGCAGCTCTCGCCTGTATATCGCCATCATGCCGGGTCAATATGAAGGTACGGTGTATATTCCTGCAGCTTCCGGTAGCGTGACGCTGTACGGCACTTCCGGCAACGCAGATGATGTCAAAATCGGCCTGACGCTGGACTCTGAAATCGACCCGACAACCTGGCGTCGCACCGTTAACCCGGGCGGGAAATACATGCCAGGGAAACCCGCCTGGTACATGTTCGATAACTGCCAGAGCCGCCGCGGCGCGACCGTGGGCGTGATGTGTTCCGCTGCCGTTTGGTCACAGAATAATGGCCTGCAGCTCCAGAACCTGACCATCCAGAACACCCTGGGTGACAGCGTGGACGCCGGCAATCACCAGGCCGTGGCGCTGCGCAGCGATGGCGATAAAGTACAGCTGAATAACGTTCACCTGCTGGGCCGCCAGAACACCTTCTTCGTCACCAACAGCGATGTTCAGAACCGCATGTTGACCAATCGTCAGCCGCGTACGCTGGTAACCAACAGCTACATTGAAGGTGATGTGGATGTGGTCGCAGGCCGCGGTGCCGTGGTGTTTGATAACACTGATTTCCGCCTGGTGAACAGCCGCACCAAAGAAGGTTCCGTGTTCGCACCAGCCACGCTGCCAAACATCTACTACGGCTTCCTGGCAATCAACAGCCGCTTCACCGCAGCCGGTGACGCTCAGTTGGGTCGCTCATGGGATTTAGGCCAGGCCGCAAATGGCCAGGTTGTAATCCGCGACAGCGTGATCAACGAAGGTTTCAACACGGCTAAACCGTGGGGTGATGCGCTGGAGTCCAAGCGTCCGTTCGCGGGCAACATTGGCACCAAAGACGATAAAGGCGCGATCAAACGCGATCTGAATGACCCGAGCTTCAACCGCATGTGGGAGTTCAATAACCGTGGTGTAGGCAGCCCGGTCGTCGAAGAGAAGTAATTTTTAGCTCAGTAAGAAAAAACCTCGCCGCGGCGAGGTTTTTTTATGGCTGACAATCAGTGCGCGTTAATCACAACCCACATTGGGCCCTGCCCGACGGCGTAGCGGCCTTTTTCTTCCAGCAGCCCCTGCTCGCCGTTAATTTTGTACACGGCGGCATGATGGGATTTCTGCCCAACGGCAACCAGGTACTTACCGCTGTGGTCAACGTTGAAGCCGCGAGGCTGCTCTTCCGTAGGCTGGTAGCCTTCGATATTCAGCACGCTGCCATCTTCGGAAACGCTGAAGACGGTAATGATGCTGGCGGTGCGGTCACAGGCATAAAGATGGCGACCGTCCGGGGTGATGTGGATATCGGCAGCCCAGCGGGTACCGGTGAAACCAGGCGGCATAAAGTCCAGCGTCTGCACACATTCAATTTTACCGTGCGGGTCGCGCAGTTCCCAGACATCAACGGTGCTGTTCAGCTCGTTCACGCAATACACATACTGCTGGTTCGGGTGAAATGCCATGTGGCGCGGGCCTGCGCCCTCAACCGTCGTGACCTCAGCAGGCGTTTGCGCCACCAGCTTGCCGTCATCGGACAGCGTGAACAGGCAGATACGATCCTGCTTCAGCGCAGGCGTCCAGAGCGTGCGGTTATCCGGGGAAATATTCGCCGAGTGGCATCCGTCCAGCCCTTCAACCACATCGACGGTTTCGCCCGGCAGGCCATCGTTTTCAAGGCTAATCACCGCCACGTTTGCCGCGTTGTATGACGCGCTGAACAGGAAGCGGCCTTTGCGATCGGTAGAAATGTGGGTTGGGCTGCCCGGCAGAGGTGCCACGCCAGCTTCTGTCAGAGAGCCATCATCCGGCGTAATGCGGTAAGCCACTACGCGAAACTCGGGGCGCACGCCAACGTAAAGGAAGCGTTTATCCGGGCTGATAACCATCGGCTGAACTTGCCCTGGGGCATCAACCACCTGCACAAGGGTCATTTCACCGCTGGCATGCAGCGTCCAGACGTGGATCTGCTGGCTTTCCGGGCTGGCGGTATAAACTGTCTGTTTCATGACTTTACTTTCCTCCTGACGTCGTAAGTAAGCATCATAAGGCCGGCTCACGGCGCGAGCTATTTTGCGCTATAGCGTGAGCGGTGTACCATCGGAACGAACCTTATGAATAATGACTGGAACCCTAAATGAGTTATCGCGTAATTGCTCTCGATCTCGATGGCACCCTACTGACCCCGCAAAAAACCATTCTCCCGGAGTCCATTACGGCCCTTCAGCAAGCTCGCGAAGCGGGCGTGAAAGTGGTTATCGTAACGGGTCGCCATCATGTCGCCATACATCCTTTTTATCAGGCACTGGCTTTGGATACACCTGCAATTTGCTGCAATGGCACTTATTTGTATGATTATCATGCAAAAAAGGTTCTGGCGTCCGATCCTCTTCGCCCGGAGCAGGCCGCACAAATGGTGGATTTACTGGCCGCTCACCGGGTACATGGCCTGATGTACGTCGACGATGCGATGCTTTATCTCGAAAGCTCAGAACACGTCAAAGCCCACGTCGCCCGCACCCAGACCTGGGCGCAATCATTACCTGAACAGCAGCGGCCGGTTTTCCGTAGCGTGCCTTCACTCAAAGAGGCGGCTCAGGATGTGGAGGCTATCTGGAAATTCGCCCTGACGGATTCAGATATTCCTAAGCTCAAGCAGTTTACCGTTGAGGTAGAGCGCGAACTGGATCTCTCCTGCGAGTGGTCGTGGCACGATCAGGTTGACGTCGCCCAGCGAGGCAACAGTAAAGGCGCCCGTCTGGCTCAGTGGGTAGCGTCTCAGGGTCTGGCCATGGATCAGGTGATTGCGTTCGGTGACAACTACAACGATCTGAGCATGCTGGAAAGCGCCGGGATGGGCGTCGCCATGGGCAATGCTGACGACGCAATTAAATCCCGCGCCGATATGACTATCGGCACGAATCTGGAAACCGGAATCGCCGAAACGCTTTATAAGTACGTGCTGTAATCAGGTTGCGATCGACACGCTTTTCACTTGCGCATACAGCCACTGGCCGGGTTTTACCGCCAGTTCGTCCCGGGCCCAGGGGCTGATGCGCGCCCACAGCGTGCGGGAGCCCACTTCGAGCTGAACCTCCACCTGCCCTTCGTCGTCAAAGCACTGGGCAACCCTTGCCCGCAGCACGTTACGAATACTACTGTTAACCGGCGGCTGAAGCACCAGCGAGACGTCAGAAGCCTGGATGCGAATGCGCAGTGGGGCCTGCACCGGTTTGTCGATTTTGTTCACCCACAGGTGCTGATCGCCAAGCGCCAGCGCCGTCATAGCGTAATGAGGATGATGCTCAAGCACGGTCACTTTCAGCACGCTGCTTTGCTGCTCTTTAGGCAGCCACGGATGCATCACGCTGCTGCCCCAAACCTCTTCAAGGTTACCAAACGCTTTAACATTTCCCGCATCCAGCACCAGCACTTTATCCGCCAGATGTAAGATTTCCTCCAGCGAGTGGCTCACGTACAGCATGGGAATATTGATCTCGCGGGCGAGCCGCTGGAGATAAGGCAACAATTCACGTTTACGGGGAATATCCAGAGAGGCTAGCGGCTCGTCCAGCAGCAGCAGTTCCGGCGCGGTCAGAAGTGCCCGTCCAATGGCAACACGCTGCTTTTCACCGCCGGAAAGGCTCCAGGGAAAACGCTCCAGCAACTCTTCGATGCCGAGCAATGCCACCAGCTTATCAAACTGGCCGGCCATGCTTTTTGCCATGCCGTATTTTAAATTGCCGCGAACTCGGTAGTGCGGGAACAGGCGCGCATCCTGGAAGACATAGCCCACCCGGCGTTTTTCCGGCGGCAGATAAAGCTGTTTTTCGGCATCGCTCAGAACGCGATCGTTCAGCACGATACGCCCCTTCTCCGGCTTAGTCAGGCCGCTAATCGCATTGATTAATGAGGTTTTCCCTGCCCCAGAAACGCCAAAAACAGCCGTGATGCCCTGGCCCGGCAGGGTTTCGTTGATTTCCAGCCGGTGCGTACCCAGCGTCTGAACGAAGTTAAGTTCCAGCATCAGTTTGCCCCCATACGCTTGCGGCTGACTCTCGCCAGCCATTCGGCCACCAGCAGCGAGGCCATCGCCAGCGCGATAGCAATCAGGCACAAACGTGCGGCGGCGCTTTCTCCGCCGGGGGTTTGAATCAGGGTATACATGGCCGAAGGCAGCGTTCGGGTTTCACCGGGAATGTTGGACACAAAAGTAATTGTCGCGCCAAACTCGCCCAGCGAGCGGGCAAAAGCCAGCACGGTACCCGCAATAATACCCGGCAACGTTAACGGCAAAGTAATGGTGCAAAAGACACGCCAGCGCCCTGCGCCCAGCGTTCTGGCGGCCTGCTCAAGACGGAGATCAACCCCTTCCAGCGCAAGGCGGATTGCCCTGACCATCAGCGGGAAAGACATAACCGCCGCCGCCAGCACCGCCCCTCGCCAGCTAAAGGCGAAGGTAATGCCAAACCAGTCATACAGCCAGGCACCAATAAAACCGCGGCGGCCAAAAGCCACCAAGAGCAAATAGCCCACCACCACCGGCGGCAGGACTAAGGGAAGATGAATCAGGCTATCGAGCAAGGCTTTGCCCGGGAAGCGGCAACGAACCAGCACCCAGGCAAAGAAGATCCCGACAGGAAGGCTGAAGAGTACCGCAATAGATGAGACTTTTAGGCTTAGCAGTACCGCCTGCCACTCGGGATCGCTCAATATCATTGTTTCGTCGTAAATCCGTATTTTTGGAAGACTTTCGCCGCTTCCGGTCCTTTCAGATAGCTATAGAACGCGGTCACTGACGGGTTATCGTGGCCTTTCACAATCGCAATCGGGTATTCCACTTTCTTGTGGGAATCTTCCGGGAAGGTGCCCACGACTTTTACGCCTTTTCCAGCGACGGCGTCAGAACCGTAAACGATGCCCAGCGGCGCTTCGTCGCGCTCAACCAGCGCCAGCGCACCACGGACATCTTCCGCCGGAGCAAGTTTACTGGATAAACTGTCCCATGCGCCCAGCTTTTGCAGCGCCTCTTTGGCGTATATCCCCGCAGGAACATGATCGGGATCGCCCACGGCCAGACGGCCACCTTTCAGCAGCGATGCCCAGTCGGTTTTCGCATCAATGGTGATGTCGCCCTGCTTGCTGGCGGTTGGCGCAACGACAACCAGGCTGTTACCCAGTAGCGTTTCGCGAGTGTCCGTTTTGATGGTGTCTTTCTCAACAGCATAATCCATCCATTTCTGATCGGCAGAAATAAACAGATCGGCCGGCGCCCCCGCTTCAATCTGGCGAGCGAGCGTGGAAGAAGAGGCAAAAGAAGAAGCAATCTCAACTTTCTTCTCTTTCTGATATTGCGTGGCAATATCCTGCATCGCATTGGTTAACGACGCCGCCGCAAAGACGGTAATTTTACTGCTTTCAGCCAGTGCCTGGCCTGCCAGAGAAACAGATAATGCCGCACCCAGGGCGAGGCGAACCCAACGTTGATTCATGTTTTCACTCCGTTTGTTTCGTTATGTAACGTGAAATATAACGATTGCAATGCGGAAGATACAGAATTTATCGGCAGAAAGAAGAAGGGCTTTAAAGTTCTTGACGGAGATCAACGGAAAGAGCGTATGTAGAGGGCGCTAAGGCGGCAGAAAGAGAAAACCCGGCAAATGCCGGGCCTTCAGGGAATCAGTGATGCTGTTTCGGCTGTTGGTCGCGATGACCGACTTTTGAAAAGACGTTAAACACTTCACCCAATCCGTAGATGAGACCGAGGATCACTGCCATCACAACCGGCACCATGACCACGGCAAACACCAGGCTTTTCAATAACTCGAACATAGTTGCCTCCGGCAAAAACGAGAGTGATTATTCTAGCGTCAGTTGAGAAAAACGCACTCTCCTTTTGTGCCATTTGCCCGCCCGCCTCGGCTTATCCGGCTGACCAGGTATAAGGTGCCGCAATACCAAGCGGCATTTCAAGCCCCCACCATACCAGCAGGAAGAGGCTCCAGCTCACCAGGAAGGCGATAGAATAAGGCATCATCATCGACACCAGCGTGCCCACGCCAGCGCCTTTCACATAGCGCTGGCAGTAAATCACAATCAGCGGGAAGAACACCATCATCGGCGTGATAATGTTTGTGGAAGAATCACCGATGCGGAATGCCGCCTGCGTAAGCTCTGGCGATATCCCAACGGCCATAAGCATCGGTACCATAATAGGCGACAGCAGCGCCCATTTTGCCGAAGCCGAACCAATCAGCAGATTAACCAGCGCCGTCAGCAGCACCATACCGATGATTGTCGCCTCTCCCGGCAGCGCCATGGCTTTCAGGCCGTCCGCCCCCGCCAGCGCCACCAGCGTACCAATATTCGAATCGCTGAAGGCTTTGATAAACAGCGCACAGAAAAACGCCATCACCATATAAGAACCCATTTTGCTCATTGAGTCGTTCATTGCCCCAATGACGTCTTTCCCCGATTTAAAGGTTCCTGCCGCAAAACCATAGACAATGCCCGGCAGGATAAAAATAAGGAAGATAAGCGGCACGATTGACTTCATGATAGGCGCGCCGAAGTCGGTTAACGCGCCTTCAGGGCTGCGCAGCGTTGAGCTTTCAGGCCAGGCAACAGCGGCAAGCCCCAGCAAACTAAGGAGCATCACCAACCCCGCACGACGGAATGCCCGGCTCTCTTCTGGCGTGACGCTGGACATATCTTCATCATGCTTAAAGTCGCCATCAACCGCCATTTTACTGACCCGGGGCTCGACGATTTTCTCCGTCACCCACCAGCCAACGAGAGTAATCAATATTGTTGAGCCGATCCCGAAGAACAGATTACACAGCGTGTTCACGGTATACGTTGAGTCGAGCAGTTGAGCCGCGGCCTGGGTGAAACCTTGCAGCAGCGCGTCGTTCCCGGTTGGCACCATATTGGCCGCAAAGCCACCGGATACGCCGGAAAATGCCGCCGCGATCCCCACCAAAGGATGGCGTCCGGCAGACATAAAAATAATGGCACCGAGAGGGATCACCAGCACATATCCCGCATCCGCCGCGACGTGGCTAAACATAGCGACAAAAATCAGCATCGGCGTCAGCAGTTTTTTCGGCGTAACGCGCAGCATTTTTTTCAGCGCAACGTTAATAAAGCCGGAGCTTTCGGCAACGCCGACGCCCAGCATCGCCACCAGAACAATGCCTAAAGGAGCAAAGCTGGTAAAAGTGGTCACCATCGTAGAAAGCGTAAGCGTTAACGCCTCGGCGGAAAGCAGGTTATTGACCTGCACGGCCTGCTGCGTTACCGGATTAACGATGTCAAACTCCAGCTGTGACAGCACGGCGGATAGCCCCATCACAACCAGTAAAAAATAGAAGAAAATCAGCGCGGGTTCCGGCAGTCGGTTACCAGCTTTTTCGATGGCGTTAAGAAAACCGTTCAGTAAGCGGTTATCTTTTGCCTCATTTCCTTTTGTTGTCGACGTACTCATAGTTGCCCCCAATCCCGACAAATGTCTGTGCTGTCATCCAATGTACGGCAGGGATAATAAAGGTAATGACACGATGAAACTATTCTTTTAATGAAATTAATCTCTGAATAAGACCGGGTTAATAAAAATTAAAATCTAATAAACAGACAAAAACCGGTTATTAATTCGATATAACCGAACAGTAACCCTGAAATTGCTGTGCTCAATCAGGAACGATTTGTCCCCTGGCGGCGAGCTGATATAATTTTCCCCATGATTACAAAGGGAAACGCTGAGCCGGTTTGCGGCGCGGAGAAACTATGCAGGCTGAAATTTTATTAACGCTGAAACTCCAGCAACGGCTGTTCGCCGACCCGCGACGCATTGCGCTGCTTAAACAAATTCGCCACACGGGCTCCATTAGCCAGGGTGCAAAACTGGCGGGTATCAGTTACAAAAGCGCCTGGGATGCCATTAACGAAATGAACCAGTTGGCAGAATCAAACCTGGTTGATCGCGCCACCGGCGGCAAAGGCGGCGGCGGTGCCGTTCTGACACGGTACGGCGAGCGCCTTATTCAGCTTTACGATCTGCTCGCGCAAATTCAACAAAAGGCCTTTGATGTTCTGCAGGATGATGCCCTGCCTTTAGACAGTCTGCTCGCCGCCATTTCCCGCTTTTCGCTGCAAACAAGCGCCCGCAATCAGCTGTTTGGTACGGTACTTAAACGCGATGACGAACAGGTTCAGCAGCACGTCGATATTCTGCTGGCTGACGGTGAAACTCGTCTGAAAGCGGCGATTACCCGCCAAAGCGCAGAGCGGCTTGGGCTGGACGAAGGCAAAGAAGTATTGGTGCTTATCAAAGCGCCGTGGATAGACGTCACCACTGATGCTAATGCGGCGGGCAATGCCGATAACCAGTTGCCGGGCAAAATCAGCAGCATTGAGCAGGGCAAAGAACAAAGTGAAGTGCTGGTTCAGTTGGCGGATGGCCAGACGCTGTGCGCCACCCTGCCGAATATCCACGTAGAACAACAGGCGCTGGCAGAAGGTGCTAAGGTCACAGCATATTTCAATGCAGACAGGGTGATTGTCGCGACACTCTGCTAAAAGTCCGCTTCTCATTGACATCAGCGCAGACACGCCGTATTTCTGTAGCCTCATCGCTGCAAGAAATGGGATAAAACATGTCTGCGTTGCAAATTTCGCAAGGTACGTTTCACCTTAGCGACATAAAAACCCTTACCCTGAACGACCTTACCCTTCGCGCCGGAGAAAGCTGGGCCTTTGTTGGGGCGAACGGCAGCGGCAAATCCGCTCTTGCCCGTGCGCTGGCCGGTAGCCTGCCCATCATGAAGGGCGAACGCCACTGCGGCTTCACCCGCATTGCTCATCTCTCTTTTGAACAGTTGCAAAAGCTGGTCAGCGACGAATGGCAGCGTAATAACACCGATATGCTAAGCGCCGACGAAGACGACACCGGTCGCACCACCGCAGAAATTATACAGGAAGAGGTGGTCGATGAGGCTCGTTGCGGCGAACTGGCCGCGCTGTTTGGCATTGAACATTTGCTCACTCGCCGCTTTAAATACCTGTCGACGGGGGAAACGCGCAAAACGCTGCTTTGCCAGGCGTTGATGTCAGAGCCAGAACTGCTGATCCTGGATGAGCCGTTCGACGGGCTGGACGTGAAATCCCGCCAGCAGTTGGCAAGCCTTCTCGAGCAGCTTAGCGCCCAGGGCTACACCCTGGTTCTGGTCCTGAACCGATTCGATGAAATCCCGGATTTTGTGCAATTTGCCGGCGTGCTGGCGGACTGCACGCTGACAGAAAGTGGTAAAAAGCAGGCGCTACTTGAGCAGGCGCTCATCGCTCAGTTGGCCCACAGCGAGAAGCTGGCGGGCGTGGCGCTCCCGGAAGCTGACGATCCGTCCGCTCGCTATACGCTGCCGGAAAACCAGCCTCGTATTGTGCTTAACGATGGCGTGGTGGAATACAACGATCGCCCTATCCTGCACAAACTTAGCTGGTCAGTGAATCCCGGCGAGCACTGGCAAATTGTCGGCCCTAACGGCGCAGGAAAATCAACGCTACTCAGCCTGATCACAGGGGATCATCCGCAGGGCTACAGCAACGATCTGACGCTGTTTGGCCGCCGCCGGGGCAGCGGCGAGACAATCTGGGATATCAAAAAGCACATTGGGTACGTCAGCAGCAGCCTGCATCTGGATTACCGCGTGAGCACCACCGTGCGAAACGTTATTTTGTCGGGCTATTTTGACTCCATTGGGATCTACCAGGCCGTTTCAGATCGTCAACAGAAGCTGACCCGCGAATGGCTGCATATGTTAGGGATGGATAACGCCACCGCCGATGCGCCATTCCATAGTTTGTCCTGGGGGCAGCAGCGCCTGGCGTTAATCGCCCGCGCGCTGGTTAAGCACCCCACATTGCTGATCCTCGATGAGCCTCTGCAAGGGCTGGATCCGCTCAACCGGCAGCTGATACGCCGCTTTGTCGATATTTTGATTGGCGAGGGAGAAACGCAGCTGCTGTTTGTGTCCCACCACGCCGAAGATGCGCCGCAGTGCATTACCCATCGGCTGACGTTCATACCCGACGGCGACAAATACGGCTACCAGCTGGAAAAAATTCTTCCCGCATAATCTCGCAACACGCGGCGGCTATTCCTGACCTGACTTTCGGAATAGCCGTACGCTTTTATTCTACCTGTCTGTTTTACAATGCCTTGTATACTGCTTTAGCCATATTATTGACGCAGTGTAAACGATACCACTAATCTGGTGCATATCACATTTTTCAGCCATCTGTTATGCTATGGTTATCTTAACCCATAAGCTATATGGAGCGAAAAATGAGAGTTTTGGTCACAGGTGGTAGCGGTTACATTGGAAGTCATACCTGCGTACAATTGCTGCAAAACGGTCATGACGTGGTGATCCTCGATAACCTCTGCAACAGCAAACGCAGCGTACTGCCTGAAATTGAACGTCTGGGCGGCAAGCATCCGCTGTTTATCAACGGTGATATCCGCGACGAAGCCCTGCTGGCAGAAATTTTCCACGATCATCGTATTGACGCCGTAATCCATTTTGCCGGTCTGAAAGCCGTCGGAGAATCGGTGAATAAGCCGCTGGAGTATTACGATAACAACGTGACCGGCACCCTGAAGCTTATCGCCGCCATGCGCGCGGCAAATGTCACTAACTTTATCTTCAGCTCTTCCGCTACCGTTTACGGCGACCAGCCTCAAATCCCTTATGTAGAAAGTTTCCCTACCGGTAAACCCGCCAGCCCTTACGGCCAAAGCAAGCTGATGGTTGAGCAAATTCTTACCGACCTGCAAAAAGCTCAGCCAAACTGGAGCGTTGCGCTGCTGCGCTACTTCAACCCGGTTGGCGCCCATCCGTCGGGCGATATGGGTGAAGATCCTCAGGGCATCCCAAATAACCTGATGCCGTACATCGCGCAGGTTGCCGTAGGCCGCCGTGACTCGCTGGCTATCTTTGGTAACGATTACCCAACCGAAGATGGCACCGGCGTGCGTGATTACATCCACGTGATGGATCTCGCCGACGGCCACGTCGCCGCTATGCAGGCACTGAACGGTAAACCAGGCGTCCATATTTACAACCTGGGCGCAGGCGTCGGCAGCAGCGTGCTCGACGTGGTGAACGCCTTCAGCAAAGCCTGCGGTAAACCGGTGAACTACCACTTTGCCCCTCGTCGTGATGGCGATCTGCCGGCCTACTGGGCCGACGCCACCAAAGCCGACAAAGAACTCAACTGGCGTGTCAGCCGTTCGCTGCAGGAAATGGCAGACGATACCTGGCGCTGGCAGTCACGCCATCCCCAAGGTTATGAAGATTAAGGATATGTGATGGAGCAGTTTAACCCGGTCGATCACCCGCATCGCCGCTATAACCCACTAACGGGTCAATGGATTTTAGTTTCGCCACATCGGGCGAAACGTCCCTGGCAAGGCGCGCAGGAACCCCCTGCGCAAGAAAAACTTCCGGCACACGATCCGGACTGTTTTCTTTGCCCAGGGAATACGCGCGTTACCGGGGATAAAAATCCCGAGTTCACCGGCACTTTCGTTTTTACCAACGATTTTGCGGCGCTGATGACGAACACGCCCGATGCCCCAGTGAACCACGATCCCTTGATGCGTTGCGAAAGCGCGCGCGGTACCAGCCGGGTTATCTGCTTCTCTCCCGACCACAGTAAAACATTGCCAGAGCTTACGCTTCCCGCTCTGGAAGAAGTCGTACAAACCTGGCAACAGCAGACCGCTGAACTGGGGCAGACATACCCGTGGGTTCAGGTATTTGAAAACAAAGGCGCGGCCATGGGCTGCTCCAACCCACATCCTCACGGACAGGTTTGGGCAAACAGCTTTTTGCCTAATGAGGTCGCCCGTGAAGATGCCCTACAACGTGAATATTTCGCCCACCAGGGCACCCCAATGCTGCTGGACTACGTGCAGCGTGAACGGTCGGACGGTAGCCGCACCGTGGTTGAAACCGAACACTGGCTGGCCGTCGTCCCTTACTGGGCAGCCTGGCCGTTCGAAACGCTGCTGCTGCCCAAAACCCACGTCCTGCGTATCACCGACCTCAGTGCAGAACAAGGTGCTGACCTGGCGTTAGCGCTGAAAAAACTCACCAGCCGCTATGACAATCTCTTCCAGTGCTCCTTCCCCTACTCAATGGGCTGGCACGGCGCACCGTTCAACGGTGAAAGCAATCAGCACTGGCAGCTTCACGCGCATTTCTACCCGCCGCTGCTGCGCAGCGCCACGGTACGTAAATTTATGGTCGGCTATGAAATGCTGGCCGAAACCCAACGAGATTTAACCGCAGAGCAAGCCGCAGAACGCTTGCGTGCCGTCAGTGATATCCATTTCCGCCAGTCAGGAGCGTCATTATGAGTCTGAAAGAGAAAACCCAGCGTCTGTTCGCTGAACAATTTGGCTACCCGGCCACCCATGCTATTCAGGCCCCTGGCCGTGTAAACCTGATTGGTGAACACACCGATTACAACGATGGTTTCGTGCTGCCCTGCGCCATTGATTACCAGACGGTTATCAGCTGTGCCAAACGAGACGACCGTATCGTGCGAGTTGTTGCCGCCGATTATGACAATCAACAGGACAGCTTCTCCCTTGATGCCCCTATCGTCTCGCATAACACGCAACAGTGGGCTAACTATGTTCGCGGCGTAGTGAAGCATCTGCAAAAGCGAGATAAAAACTTTTCCGGCGTGGATATGGTGATCGGCGGGAATGTGCCGCAGGGCGCAGGGTTAAGCTCGTCAGCTTCGCTGGAAGTCGCGGTCGGCAAAGTCTTCCAGCATCTGTACCACCTGCCTCTGGATGGCGCTCAGCTGGCCCTCAATGGCCAGGAAGCAGAGAACCAGTTTGTCGGCTGCAACTGCGGCATTATGGATCAGCTGATTTCCGCCCTTGGCAAGAAAGACCACGCCCTGCTGATTGATTGCCGCTCCCTCGGAACGAAAGCGGTCTCCATGCCAAAAGGCGCTGCAGTAGTCATCATCAACAGTAACTTCAAGCGCACGCTGGTGGGGAGCGAATACAACACCCGCCGCGAACAGTGTGAAACCGGTGCCCGTTTCTTTAGCCAGAAAGCCCTGCGCGACGTTGAGCTGGCAAAATTCAATGCCGTAGCGCACGAGCTGGATCCAATTGTTGCCAAACGCGTTCGTCATGTGCTGACCGAAAATATCCGTACCGTGGAAGCCGCAGATGCACTTGCCAAAGGTGACCTGGTTCGCATGGGCCAGCTGATGGCCGAATCTCACGCCTCCATGCGCGATGATTTCGAAATCACCGTGCCACAAATCGATACTCTGGTAGAGATCGTCAAAGCGACGATTGGCGAGAAAGGTGGCGTACGTATGACCGGCGGTGGTTTTGGGGGCTGTATTGTCGCCCTGGTGCCTGAAGATCTCGTTCCGGCCGTGAAACAGGCTGTGGAAGAACAGTACGAGAGCAAAACCGGGATTAAAGAAACCTTCTACGTTTGCAAAGCCTCCGAAGGAGCAGGTCAATGCTAAAAGAGACGCCGCAGCTGGCGCCGGACGGCCAGCCGTTTCGGCTTACCACCCTGCGCAATAGCGCGGGGATGGTTGTCACGCTGATGGACTGGGGCGCGACCTTGCTTTCCTGTCGGGTGCCGCTCAAAGACGGTAGCGTGCGGGAAACGCTGCTGGGCTGCGCTTCGCCTGAGCAGTATTTACAGCAAAGTGCCTTTATGGGTGCGACCGTCGGGCGCTACGCTAACCGTATTGCCGGAGGGAAGCTTACCGTTGGCGGTGAAATGCTCCAGCTTGAGATTAACCAGGGCGAAAATCAGCTTCACGGCGGGCCGGAAGGCTTCGACAAACGCCGCTGGCGCATTGCCGTGCAAAATGAGCAGGCTGTGACGTACGCGCTGGATTCCTGCGATGGCGATCAGGGTTTCCCCGGTAAATTACACACCACGGCGCGCTATGCCTTAACGGAAGATAACCGCATCAGCATCGAGCTTCGTGCCACCGTCGATAAGCCGTGCCCGGTCGGTCTCACCAACCACGCCTACTTCAATCTTGACCGCGTTCAAAGCGATGTGCGGCAGCATAAACTTCAATTGCTGGCCGACAGCTATTTACCGGTCAACGCCAGCGGCTTGCCTGCTGGAGACCTGAAAGAAGTAGTCGACACCAGCTTTGACTTTCGTGAACCTAAAACGCTTGCACAAGATTTTCTGGCCGACGCCGATCAGCAAATCACCAAAGGCTACGACCATGCTTTCCTGTTGCAGGCCAAAGGAGATCTCAGTCAACCCGTGGCACGACTCTGGTCCACCGACGGTGCGCTGGAAATGAACGTGTTTACGACGGCGCCCGCGCTACAGGTCTATAGCGGAAACTATCTGGCGGGCACCCCTGCACGCGATCAAGAAAGCTACAGCGACTGGAACGGTCTGGCGCTGGAGAGCGGCTTCCTGCCGGACAGCCCAAATAACCCGGAATGGCCGCAGCCGGACTGCTGGTTAAAACCGGATGAGACGTATCTCAGCATTACGGAATACCAGTTTCAGCCCCATTAAAACCCATTGCCCTTTTCATTAAGGGCAATTTCTCACCAAATCGCTGACTTTCCCGCCAGATCGAGCCAAAAATATAACAACCTTTTACAACCACCTTACACTCCACGCGCTTTTTCGCTATGTTAAACGTTTATCATTGCCGTGGCTTATGGCGCGGCAATATAATGATAATTGTTATCATTAATCCCAGGCTCATTAAGGAGTAAATCATGGCTGTTACTAAGCTGGTACTGGTTCGTCACGGCGAAAGCCAGTGGAACAACGAAAACCGCTTCACTGGTTGGTATGATGTTGATCTGTCTGATAAAGGTCGTACCGAAGCTAAGGCTGCCGGTAAGCTTCTGAAGGATGAAGGCTTCACTTTCGACTTCGCTTACACCTCTGTGCTGAAACGTGCCATCCACACACTGTGGAACATCCTCGATGAACTGGACCAGGCCTGGCTGCCGGTCGAGAAATCCTGGAAACTGAACGAGCGTCACTACGGCGCCCTGCAGGGTCTGAACAAAGCGGAAACCGCTGAAAAATACGGTGACGAGCAGGTTAAACAGTGGCGTCGCGGCTTCGCGATCACCCCACCAGAGCTGTCTAAAGACGACGAGCGCTTCCCTGGCCACGATCCACGTTACGCTAAACTGACCGACAGCGAACTGCCAACTACCGAAAGCCTGGCGCTGACCATCGACCGCGTAACGCCTTTCTGGAATGAGTCTATTCTGCCACGCATGAAATCCGGCGAGCGCGTTATCGTTGCGGCTCACGGTAACTCCCTGCGCGCACTGGTTAAATACCTGGATAACCTGAGCGAAGATGAGATCCTCGAGCTGAACATCCCTACCGGCGTACCGCTGGTTTATGAGTTCGATGAGAACTTCAAACCGCTGAAACGTTACTACCTGGGCAACGCTGACGAAATCGCAGCGAAAGCCGCCGCAGTAGCCAACCAGGGCAAAGCGAAGTAATTCTCCGCCCATAAAAAAGGCGTGGCAAGCACCACGCCCCAAGACTGCTGACAAACCTATGGTTATAGAAGAAATATCAGAAGGCTTGTTGAAAAACAGGAAAATCAATTCATTGATTTTCGGCTGATAACCACAAAGAGGGAAAAACCACGATTTTTCCGTCTTTGTCAGCAAACAAAAGGCGTGGTAAGCACCACGCCTTTTTTATTGCTCAAATCAGGCCATTAGCCGCGACGAGCTTTTACCGCAGCAGCAAGCTGACGCAGCGCCACTTCTGTATCATCCCAGCCAATGCAGGCGTCGGTAACGCTTTTGCCGTAGACCAGCGGCTCGCCGCTCTCCAGGCTTTGGTTGCCTTCTACCAGATGGCTTTCAATCATCACGCCGATGATAGCCTTTTCGCCGCCGGCAATCTGGCCGCAAACGTCGGCAGAAACATCCATCTGCTTTTTAAACTGTTTGCTGCTGTTGGCGTGGCTGAAATCGATCATCACCTGTGGCTCAAGCCCCGCTTTAACCAGGCCAGCTTTGACCTCTTCCACATGCTTCGCGCTGTAGTTAGGCTCTTTGCCGCCACGCAGAATAATGTGGCAGTCACCGTTCCCGCTAGTGTTAACGATAGCTGAATGGCCCCACTTGGTTACGGACAGGAAGCAGTGCGGCGCTCCAGCAGCGTTGATGGCATCAATCGCAACTTTGATCGTGCCGTCGGTGCCGTTTTTAAAGCCAACCGGGCAAGAGAGGCCGGAAGCCAGTTCGCGGTGTACCTGTGATTCAGTGGTACGCGCGCCGATAGCGCCCCAGCTCATCAGATCCGCCAGATACTGAGGCGTGATCATATCGAGGAATTCCCCCGCCGCTGGCAGGCCGGAATCGTTGATATCCAGCAGCAGTTTACGCGCAATACGCAGACCGTCGTTAATCTGGTAGCTGCTGTCCATGTGCGGATCGTTAATCAGACCTTTCCAGCCCACGGTGGTGCGCGGCTTTTCGAAATAGACGCGCATCACCACTTCCAGTTCGCCCTGAAGCTCTTCACGCAATGCCAGCAGGCGCGCGCCGTACTCTTTGGCGGCTTTGGTGTCGTGGATGGAGCAAGGCCCGATCACCACCAGCAGGCGATCGTCGCTGCCTTTAAGGATTTTATGGATCGCTTTACGCGCCTGAGAGACAGTGTGGGCGGCTTTTTCAGTGGCGGGGAATTTTTCCAACAGCGCTACAGGGGGGAGAAGCTCGTTAATCTCTTTAATTCTTAAGTCGTCGTTCTGATAATTCATGATATTTCCGGGGTCATCCTGATATTTTTCTTCGTTGCAATCCTTTCAATCTAACTCGCATAACCACAAGTGTAAACGGGCTTTTACACTTCTCATAAGTTAATCCTGAAAACTCGAAAAAAACAGTGAAAACATAATGAGAATCGATGGATTAGCGCCATGTTTCAATGCTTACCACTGAAGAATGTTAAATTTTCAATATTGAATGCTATTTTGAAAATTAAGGTCCCATTCCCATTTTTGACTCGCAGGATTTTTCAGCCTCTTTCAACCAGTTGAAACCATGGAGCAGTTATAATTAGCCCACCGGGATTAATTTTTTGCGAGAGATCATGGCGCATTCACACCAACATACCTCTGCTGATAGCAACGTAAAACGCCTGCTGTTTGCCTTTCTCATCACGGCAATTTTTATGGTTGCCGAAGTTATCGGCGGCCTGCTTTCCGGCTCGCTGGCTCTGCTGGCCGATGCCGGCCATATGCTCACCGACACAGCGGCGCTGCTGTTTGCTTTGTTGGCCGTGCATTTTGCTCGTCGGCCGCCCAACGCCCGGCATACCTTTGGCTGGCTGCGCCTGACGACGCTTGCCGCTTTTGTAAACGCTATCGCTTTGGTGGTTATCACCATACTTATCGTCTGGGAAGCGATTCAGCGCTTCTCAAATCCTCAGCCTATTGCAGGCTGGGCAATGCTGACCATTGCGATCGCCGGGCTGCTGGCGAACCTGGTCTCTTTCTGGATCCTGCACAGCGGCAGCGGAGAGAAAAACCTCAACGTCCGTGCGGCAGCGCTGCATGTTCTGGGTGATTTGCTGGGTTCAGTGGGGGCAATTGTGGCCGCGGTGGTGATCCTCTGGACCGGCTGGACGCCGATTGACCCAATCCTGTCGGTGCTGGTGTCCTGCCTGGTGCTACGCAGCGCCTGGAGTTTGTTGAAAGAGAGCGTCAATGAGCTTTTAGAAGGTGCGCCGGGCGCCATCGACATTGCAGCCCTGAAGCGCAATCTTTCCCGCTCGATACCAGAAGTGCGTAACGTGCATCATGTCCATATCTGGCTGGTAGGTGAAAAACCGCTGATGACGCTGCATGTTCAGGTTGTACCGCCCCACGATCATGATGCTTTGCTGGCGCGCATACATCACTTCCTCGAGCACGAGTATCAGATAGAGCATGCCACGGTACAGATGGAGTATCAGGTTTGTCACGGCCCTGACTGCGACCTGAATGAGCATGACCACAGCGCTGGTCATGCCCATCATCACCATTGATCAGGAGAAGGCGCGCGAGCCGGACTGCCGCGCGCTGTTAATCCACATCCGGCTGCCATTCAGCGCAATGAACGTCAGAATGAGGTATTCCAGCGACATCGCGTAAACGCCCTGCAGGGCAAAGATAACCACGCTGATGACGTTAATGACCGTCCACAGCAGCCAGTTTTCCACGTATTTCCGGGTCATAAGAATCATCGCCACAATCGACAGCACCATCATGCACGAGTCCCAGAACGGATAGGCGTCTGGCTGTAGTTCCGGCAAGGTGACGTTCAGCCCCAGACTCTGCATCACAGACACCGCAACCCGGGTCAGGAAGGCAAAGACCGGATCGATAAACAGCGTCATCAACCCAATCGCTGCGACGATAATCACCAGCCATGCAATTGCCTTAGGCAAAGGTAGCCAGCGAATTTGCAGCAGGGATTGATGGTTACTGCTTTGCCGCGACCAGGCGTACCAGCCGTAAATGTTCGCCACAAAAAAGAACAGCTGCAAAAGAAGGCTGGCGTAGAGCTGAATCTGAAAGAAAATGATGGCAAACAGCGTGACGTTAATTAACCCGAAGGCATAGTTGCCTATCTTCTCCAGGCTGGCAAGCCAGATACATAGCAATCCCGCCAGCGTTCCCACGGCTTCAATCCATGATAAGTCATACCCGCCCGCCCCAATGGGGATGTGGACGAGAATGTTCTGCGTGCTAAAAAAATCCATGAACTCCCCAGAGCGTAATACTGTTACGCGTTGCCTTTAATCGTTCGACGCAATTCTGCCGCAAAGTCGAGCATGCGATTAAGTGGAACCAGCGCGCCTTCACGCAGCGCCGCATCCACTTCAATCGTGTGTGCGGCCCCGCCCTGCTCCAGCCCCTCAGCAATCGCTTTAAGCCCGTTCATTGCCATCCACGGGCAATGTGCACAGCTGCGGCAGGTTGCCCCTTCTCCTGCGGTTGGCGCCTCCAGTAGCTCTTTGTCCGGACACGCCTGCTGCATTTTATAAAATATCCCGCGATCTGTAGCCACAATAAGCTGCTGGTGAGGCAGAGTTTTAGCCGCATTGATCAGTTGGCTGGTCGAGCCTACAGCATCGGCCATATCCACCACGGCCTGCGGTGATTCAGGATGAACCAGCACCGCTGCATTCGGGTACAGCGCCTTCATCCGCGCCAGCGCCTGAGTTTTAAATTCATCGTGCACTATGCAGGCACCCTGCCAGCACAGCACATCGGCACCGGTCTGCTTTTGCACGTAGCTGCCAAGGTGGCGATCCGGTGCCCAAATGATTTTCTCACCCAGGCTGTCGAGATGTTCAATCAGTTCTACCGCAATACTGGACGTCACGACCCAGTCCGCCCGGGCTTTTACCGCGGCAGAGGTATTAGCATAGACGACCACCGTGCGATCCGGGTGCTGGTCGCAGAAAGCGTTGAACGCCTCAATCGGACAGCCGAGATCCAGTGAGCATTCGGCATTGAGGGTAGGCATTAAAATGGTTTTTTCGGGGCTAAGGATTTTCGCCGTTTCGCCCATAAAACGAACCCCTGCGACCAGTAACGTGGACGCCGGGTGGTTAGCGCCAAAGCGAGCCATCTCGAGCGAGTCAGAAATACACCCGCCGGTCTCTTCCGCAAGAGACTGGATTTCCGGGTCGGTGTAGTAGTGTGCCACCATCACCGCATCCCGCTCTTTAAGCAGGCGCTTGATTTTTTCGCGATAAAATTCTTTTTCATCCCTGCTCAAAGGCGTGGGTTTCGGTGGGAAGGGATAAACCGCAGTTTCCGGGTCAAACATTACGCTCATCATGCAATCTCGTTTTACTGACTTAACATTACAGGCCAAATAAAGCGTAATTTACGCCATCTTTGGCATTCATTGTTTTATATGCTAAACAAGATAGCGAAATTTAGTCGAAATGTCGTGGGTTATTGCTCGATGCGCAGAGAGAAACAGAGCAGTGGGGAATGAGTGCCAGGAATAACAGTGTTTTCAAATCGCAGATAGCAAAAAGGCGCCTTTAGGGCGCCTTTCTACACTGGTGGGTCGTGCAGGATGATTTCACCCTGGGGGTCGTCGCAAGCGACATGCAAAATCAAAAAGCGATTTTGTCGAACCTGCTGCAGGCTCGAACCCTGCCCGAATTCAGAATAGCAAAAAGGCGCCTTTAGGGCGCCTTTCTACACTGGTGGGTCGTGCAGGATGATTTCACCCTGCGGGTCGTCGCAAGCGACGTGCAAAATCAAAAAGCGATTTTGTCGAACCTGCTGCAGGCTCGAACCCTACCCGAATTAAGAATAGCAAAAAGGCGCCTTTAGGGCGCCTTTCTACACTGGTGGGTCGTGCAGGATTCGAACCTGCGACCAATTGATTAAAAGTCAACTGCTCTACCAACTGAGCTAACGACCCGCTTTATGCGGTTACTACTAACTTCTTTACTGCTTACTACTTTAAAGTGGTGGGTCGTGCAGGATGACTATCACCCTTCGGGCAGTTGTTATCACAACGTTGTTTCGCTTTCGCTCAACTCAAACCTGCTGCAGGTTCGAACCCTTCACGCCTTGCTACTGCTTACTACTTTAAAGTGGTGGGTCGTGCAGGATTCGAACCTGCGACCAATTGATTAAAAGTCAACTGCTCTACCAACTGAGCTAACGACCCACTGTGCGGTTTACTGCAAACTTCTTTACTGCTTACTACTTTAAAGTGTTGGGTCGTGCAGGATGACTATCACCCTTCGGGCCGTTGTTATCACAACGTTGTTTCGCTTTCGCTCAACTCAAACCTGCTACAGGTTCGAACTCTTCACGCCTTGCTACTGCTTACTACTTTAAAGTGGTGGGTCGTGCAGGATTCGAACCTGCGACCAATTGATTAAAAGTCAACTGCTCTACCAACTGAGCTAACGACCCAC
>NZ_JBBCMI010000012.1:0-145682 GCF_037152415.1 Cedecea sp. AS113 | reverse complement strand
GGATACTGATGATCTGTTCGTCGGAAAAACGCTTCTTCATGGGAATGTCCTCATGTGGCTTATGAAGACATTACTAACATCGCGGTGTATTAATCAATGGGGAGCAGGTCACTGAAGCAACACTTCCTGCATTAATTTTTTATAAAAATCAAAATACTCTGGCATTGAAAAAGTGAAACTCTGCTTCTGAGCAAACCCATATGGACTAACAGGCCTTATAAACATGTCTGTAAGACCCAGAGACAGATGAGCATCTACTATGGAAGCTGGCTCCTTTGTCAGTTCCTTAGTCACTGTGGTGACAGTTGCAACCCGGTTTGCTCCAAGTTCTTCTGTAATTTTCCGAATACCTGTAGCTGCTTTGTTGTGAGCCTGATAGTCAGTAAGGATACGATTCTTGTTATGGACGGCTTCATTTCCATCAAGCGAGACTGAAAAGGTGATATTCCGTTCTCTAACCCATAAGAGGATGCTTTCATCGAGTAATGACAGGCTTGTGGCAATCACCATTTCGAAAGCATCACAACCTAATGAAATCTCACACTCGTGATAGATTGACTGGACAAGATCGAACCTGAGAAGTGGTTCACCGCCCTGAACTTCTATCTTGTAGGGAGGTGTACCCAGTTTCTTTATGGTTCTAACAATTTGCGGTATCAGGTCAGGGTTGAGATCATACCCATCAGCAGTGAACGATGCTCTGCTGACCTGACAGTATTTACAAGTATGATCGCAACGAAGAGTTGGTACGATCATGAAGATTGGCCTGACCGCCAGCTCATTCATGAGCCGTTTGGCAAAAGCCGAACTTAGTGCATGAGAGGTAACAGAGGAAGTTTCATCTCCACAAACGAAAAGTTTGCTTTCAAGCGATGAGGACTGCTCTTGACTGATATGACCGTTTACCAGATCGAGAAATTCCTGCTCACCTAAAAAATGATGGAAGCCCGCGAGGTTACTAATGAATATCCGGCCATCAGGCATCCTGTCGAAGTTAAAAGGCATCAGTCTCATAATGCAAGCCTGTCATCTATGCTTCGAAGAACCTTGCTAACTATGGCATCACGCAATTGACCTGTCTGATGATGAAGTTTCTCTCTGAGGCTAAAATCATTTATCAGCCTTTCGAATTCAAACTCACATTCAGGACTACTTATCTCAAAGAAGATAATCCAGGAGGATAAGTTCTCTTCAAGTTTCCACGAGCTTAGGGGTGTCATCCAGTAAAGACTATTCCGGATAACCCATTCAGAGCAATGCTGTTTTAGAATAATTTTTTCCCACATATCAACCACCTTCCAAAAGGAATAATAAATCAACGAAATTTATTTCATTTGAATAATTTTTCTTATAGATATCATGATAAAAAAATCTAAAAAACATGTTGCTGAGCATGGCCACAACATAATGAAAAATCACACAACAAATTGATTTTATTAACGTCGCTATCATGATGACAGTGTTTTTTAAGTACTAACTTGTTAAAATAGAGTAGTGTGTGATTGACAAATACACTTAAGTCTAATCGTAAGCCTTCCTGCAACACTAACCATTCACTTTTAGAGTTCTTACAACATATTGATTATGTACTCCTGAGGAGACCGGCATGCGTAAAGCCCGATTCTCTGAGCACTAGTTGCTGGCCGTCCTTTCAGCGAAATTTACACAAACTATTCTCCCTCATGCCCCCAACTCACCCAAAAACATGAAGAGACTCAATCTTTTCTGTCTTATCGGAAATACAAAACGAGAGGAACTTCTCTTTAAAACCTGCTGGAGGTGATTTCAGGTGCGTTACGGTCTCAGGATTAGCCTCTAACTCATGCAACTGCGACAGCAAATTGTTTCCCATTAAGGCAGAGACATGCTCACCTAAGCTTTCTTTATTCTTTCTCAGGTAAACGTCCAATATTTTATTTGAGTCGGCTACTGCCTCCGTTCCAGAACGTCCCAGTTCAAAGCGCGTATGGAGTAATTCATACTGGGACTGACAGACTGCTTCCGCCATTTCTCTCGCCGGCTCTTTTGACCCAGGTTCTGCGGCCCAGGACATAGGTGTAAAGAGCAACATCATCAGTAAAACACCTGCTTTCATCAAAATATTGGCCTGTTTTTATCCATAGCTGACAACAGCTACAGATGAGCGATAGTAAACAAATAAAAGATATTTTCCCCCTACCATTTTTTGGGAGGCACATTCCATTTATCCCACCGATTTCCCAGCCAAACCAGCCCGCAAGGTATAATCCCCGCATAAAGTAAGCAGTTTTCAGCAGTAAGAATTGCAGTAAAGAGAGAAACCAAAAGAAGCGCGATTAAGGCAGGCGGCAACCCGCCCTAACCGCTAATCACAACCAACTAACAGAGAGTTGACCATGACTGACCAGCATAATAAGCCAGAGAAGCACATCCCCACAACAACAAGGACTTATACTGTGGGCTACATTCGAGATTCGAAAAAATTCCAGCCTTCACCCGCCATAACGTTGAATGGGTTCTGGCTTGCAGACGCCGGTTTTGATACGGGCACGAGCGTGGAGGTGCGGGTTCTGCCGGGCTGCCTGATATTAACGGCCAAAGAGCCACAGCCGCCGGAGGAAGAGCCGGAGATCATGCAGACGCTGCGCAAGGTGTGTAAGTTCTCCGCCCGCAGGCAGAAGCAGGTCAAAGCGTTTATCGAGGACGTGATTGCCCCTAAACCGCCGGTGCGTTAACGGCTGAACCTGGCCCCGGTGATTCGCCGGGGTTAATGAGCTAAATTTTACCGCCACGTTAATTTCACTTTAAATAACCCTGGAAATAAAAACCCTATTCCGGGTTCGGGCTTCTCTATTTAAAATATATTATTCCCTCCCGCCATAAGAATAAAAAATCTCACCACATTGCTGGCGCGCGCAAACGCTTAAACTACTCTAATAAGTATAAAAAACGATGATGGCCTGCTCTCCCCCAATGAACAGAAATATATTCCGCAAGGAAGCCATAGAGCACACCCGCAGCAAATGGCTGGGTAAAGCGTTACTGATCTCCGGGTATCCCGCCTGGGTGGTGGTATTACTCTCCGCCACGTTTTTAATTATTTTGATAAGCCTGATGGCCTTCTCCAGCTATACCCGCCGGATTAACGTCAGCGGGGAAGTCATCACCCAGCCGCACGCCATCAATATCTTCTCTCCGCAGCAGGGATTTATCACCCACACCTGGGTTAAAACCGGCGACAGCGTGGCCAAAGGCGACCATCTTTATCAGATAGATACCAGCCGCTCGACGCAGTCGGGCAACGTCAGCCAGAACTCTATCGCCGCCATCCAGAAACAGATCCAGCTTATAGAGGAAATAATCCTCAAGCTGCAGCAGAACAAGCAGAAAACCGAGCAAAACCTCAGGCAACAGCTGACTCAGTACCAGACCGCGCACGAGAAGTCCCTTGCCCTGGTGGCGAACGCCGCCAAAGGCATGGAAGAGATGCGCCAGAGCATGGACAACTACGACGGCTACCAGCGCAAGAGCATGATCACCAAAGACCAGCTCAACAACCAGCGCTACCTCTATTATCAGCAGCAAACCGCCTACCAAAGCCTGAACACCCAGAGCATCCAGGAAAGCCTGCAGATCACCAACCTGCAAAGCGAGCTCTCAACGCGGGCGACAGATTTTGACAACCAAATCTCCCAGTATCAGTTCCAGCTAAGCGGGCTCAACCGCCAGCTGGCGGAGGTGGACGGCGGCGGGACCGTGTTTATCGACGCCCCCAGCGACGGCAAAATCGACTCCCTGAGCGTCACCCAGGGGCAGATGGTCAACGCCGGCGACAGCCTCGCCCAGCTGGTGCCCAACGGGGGCGACGGCTACGCGTTGGTGCTGTGGCTCCCCAACAGCAGCCTGCCCTACGTCACGCCGGGGGACAGCATTAACATCCGCTACGAGGCTTTTCCCTTTGAGAAGTTTGGCCAGTTCCCCGGCAAAATACTGTCGATTTCCAGCGTGCCCGCCTCGGCGCAGGAAATGGCGATGTACAATAATGTGCCTCGCCAGCCGTCCGGCACCACCAGTCAGCCCTTTTACAAAGTGCTGGTCACGCTCGACCTGAACCGTCTCACCGCCAGAGACAACCCCCTTCGGCTCTCCAGCGGCATGAAGGCGGAATCCACGCTATTCCTGGAAAAACGCCCCGTCTACCAGTGGATGCTCGCCCCTTACTACGACCTTAAAAAAAGCCTAACCGGACCCGTGCATGAATGAATCCGCTTTTAAAGACATGATGCATCAGCTGAACTTTAGCCTGCGCCGCAGAGTGCCCCAGGTCCTGCAAACGGAAGCGGCAGAGTGCGGCCTGGCTTGCCTGGTGATGGTCTGTCGCTACCACGGCATGAACATCGACCTCTTCAACCTGCGCCAGCGGTTTGGCATCTCTTCCCACGGCGCAACGCTGGCGGTGCTGATCGACATCGCCACCCAGCTGCGCCTGAAAAGCCGCCCGCTTTCGCTGGATCTGAACGAGCTGCGCGAGCTGAAAACGCCCTGTATTCTCCACTGGGACATGAGCCACTTTGTGGTGCTGGTCGCCGTCAAACGCTCGGGCTTTGTGATCCACGATCCGGGCTTTGGCCGCCGCGTCGTGGGCCTGGCGGAAATGTCCCAGCATTTTACCGGCGTCGCGCTGGAGCTGTGGCCGGACAGCGAGTTTGCCCGCGTCACCCAGCGCAGCCGCCTCAGCTTCCGCACCCTGCTCGGCAACATCGGCGGCCTGAAAGGCGTTTTGACGAAAATCTTCTGCCTGTCTCTGGTGGTGGAGGCGATCAACCTGCTGATCCCCATCGGCACCCAGCTGGTGATGGACCACGTCATCATCGCGGAGGATCATGATTTACTGGCGCTGATCTGTATCGGGCTGCTGTTCTTTACCCTGTTTCGCACCTTCGTCAGCATGCTCCGGGCCTGGACGTCGCTGGTGATGAATTCCCTGATTGAAGTGCAGTGGAAAGCGGGCATGTTCGACCATCTGCTCAAACTGCCGCTGGCCTATTTCGAAAAGCGCAAACTCGGCGATATCCAGTCCCGCTTTGGCTCCCTGGACACCATTCGCACCACGCTGACCACCAACCTGGTCAACGGCATTATCGATACCCTGATGTCGGTCGGCGTGCTGATTATGATGGTGCTTTACGGCGGCTGGCTGGTGTGGGTCGTGCTGGGCTTTACCGCCTTTTATATGGTGCTGCGCCTGGCCACCTACAACCAGTACCGCCAGGCCTCGGAAGAGAAGATCGTCAAAGGCGCGCGGGCCAATTCCCACTTTATGGAAACCCTCTACGGCATCGGCACGCTGAAAGCGCTGGGACTGTCCACTACGCGCTCGCAGTACTGGCTCAACCTCAATATAGATACCGCCAACGCCAACATCCGCATCACTAAGCTGGATATGCTGTTCGGGGGCATCAACACTTTTATCGGTGCCGTCGATCAGATAGTGATTTTGTGGCTGGGCGCGCTGATGGTGATCAACGGCCAGATGACGCTCGGGATGTTCGTCGCCTTCAACGCCTATCGCGGGCAGTTCTCTGAGCGGGCGGCCAACCTGATCGATATGATCCTGCAGCTGCGTATGCTCGGCCTGCACAGCGACCGTATCGCCGACGTGGTGTTTACCGAGACCGAAACCAGCCAGCCGCCGCGCAAGCTGCTGCCTAAAAATCAGCCCGCCAGCTTTGAAGCCCGCGACCTGGTCTTCCAGTACGACGCGCTCTCGCGGCCGATTTTTGCCGATCTGAACATCACCGTCGCCGCCGGGGAAAGCGTGGCCATCGTCGGCCCTTCCGGGATCGGGAAAACAACCTTAATGAAGGTGATGGCCGGGCTGCTCGACCCCACGCGCGGGCAAATCCTGATCGACGGCCTGGACATCAGCAAAGTCGGGCTGAATAACTACCGCGATAGCATCGCCTGTGTGCTGCAGGACGACAAACTTTTTGCCGGGTCGATAGCCGACAACATCGGCAGCTTCGACATCAGCAAGGATGCCGAGCGCATTATAAGCTGCGCCCGGAACTGCAACATCCATGACGAAATCATGAGCCTGCCGATGGGCTATGAAACGCTGATTGGCGAACTGGGGGGCAACCTTTCCGGGGGGCAGAAACAGCGGCTGCTGATCGCCAGGGCGCTTTACCGGCAACCCAATCTGCTGTTTCTTGACGAGGCCACCAGCCACCTGGATCTGGCCAATGAGGCGCATATCAATGCCGCTATCGCTTCGCTGAAAATAACCCGCATCTTTATTGCCCATCGCCCGTCGACAATCGCCAGCGCTAACCGGGTGATAGATTTAGGATAGTGGCCAGAGGCTTAAATAAGAGGGGAATATTCCTCTTATTTTTTCCAGAGCAATAGTGACTAAACAGAAAAGGAAAATAAATAAACGCAAATAAAATATACAGCAGCACCCTTCCGGCGGCTGCCATATATTATGGGGAGTGTTTTAATCCTTTAAAATGCCGTTCCGTTATTCCCTTGGGAAAAGCATCGCGTCCGTGATATTAACGCTTGGTGCTGCCGAACAGACCGGTGCCGCCAAGCAGGCCGCCCAGAATAGAACTTACGCCGCTAACCACGCTATTTACCACGCCACCCACGAGCTGGGTCACGCCATTGAGCACGCCGCCCACAACCGGCAGGCCGCTAACAATGCCGCCCACGGTGCCCAGCGGATCGCCCGCGCCGCCGATCACGCCATCCAGTAAACCCGCACCGCTAACTGACTTAACTTCCTGAGTGGATAATTCTTTCATGATTTTCACCATAATAAAATAAACGGAAAGAAAGGTTAAAAGCTCTCGCGGATAGTGAGGCGGTAAAACAATGCATTCCCTACCCTGATATAATTTCTAATACAGGCCAGGCAAAAGATCAAACCGCCATAAAACATTATTTTTTTATTTTTAATAGGCCTGGTTTTAACAGGCTTATAAATGTCATATTACTATCAAGTTGATTATTTGAATAAGCATTTGTACAAAATGGAATATAGCGAAAAGGCGGGTTAACTATGTTATATATTGTATATAGGCAGGTTTATTTCATGACTATATATTCATTCTGATTCAACAGGCTGAACGCCATTTTAATATGACGTAAAGAGAAACAGGCATCCCCCAACCCGCTCTGACCAAAGAGCAGGCTGGAAGTTGATGTCTCTCAGGCCCCATAGCGGTTCCCGGTGTGCGCCAGCTGCCGGCGCCACACGCCCGGCGCGATGCCGTACTGGCGCTTAAAGCTGCGGTTGAAAGACTGCTGGGAGTCAAAGCCCAGGGAGATCGCCACGTTCAGGATCGGCTCTGCAGTGCGGCTCAGGCGCTCGGCGGATTTTTTCAGCTTCTGCGCGCGGATGTACTCGCCCAGGTTGTAGCCGGTGTGCTGCTTGAAGATCCGCTGCAGGTGCCACTTCGAGTACCCTGCCCGCTCGGAAACGGTGTTGATGTCGAGGCGGCTGTCGAGGTGGGTATCAATCCAGCCGAGTAAATCATGCATGAAGGCATCGGTGCTCATTGTCTCTCTCCCCTGCGGGTTTGTTAAAAGCATCTTTATCAGTTGCATTTAAATCTGACCTGCTTTGACAATAATTGCAAGTTTTATTGTTACATTAAATCCTCGTTACAAATGGGCCTTTTTCGAATGGCACAAATAGCACAGAAAGTGCAACAATTATTCTTGCACTTAGTTCTACGCCTTCCTACAATCGCCGCGATACTGTATTCGTAATTGATACACATTTTGTGCCGATGAGCGACACAAATGGCCTCAGGTCAGCCCGGACAAAGGAAGTGGCGCGGCACCCTCCGCTGCGTCTTGCCCGGCCGACTTCAACTATCGGAATAAGAATAATGAGCCTGCAAAAACATTGGGTTAGCCTTCATCTGCGCGTGTTGGGGCCGGTACTGCTTGCCGCGCTGCTCGCCGGATGCGACCGGGGAGTCGCACAAAACGCCGTGCCGCAGGCACCAGCCGTCAGCGTCGCCGACGTGGTGGTGAAACCCGTCAGCCAGTGGGATAGTTTTAACGGCCGCATCGAAGCGGTGGAGAGCGTTCAACTCCGCCCCCGCGTCTCCGGCTATATCGACAAAGTGAACTACACCGACGGCCAGGAAGTGAAGAAAGGTGAAGTCCTGTTCACCATCGACGACAGAACCTACCGCGCCGCACTGGAACAGGCGCAGGCGGCGTTGATGAGAGCCAAAACCCAGGCCAGCCTCGCCCGCAGCGAAGCCAGCCGCACCGACAAGCTGATCGGCACCAACGTGATCTCCCGCGAAGAGTGGGAACAGCGCCGCTCCGCCGCCACCCAGGCCGACGCCGATATTCGCGCGGCACAGGCGGCGGTTGACGCGGCGCAGCTAAACCTCGACTTCACCAAAGTCACCGCCCCAATCGACGGCCGCGCCAGCCGCGCGCTGATCACCAGCGGCAATCTGGTCACGGCGGGCGACAGCGCCAGCGTGCTCACCACCGTGGTGTCTCAGAAGACGGTTTACGCCTACTTCGACGTGGATGAATCCACCTATCTGCACTACCAGAACCTCGCCCGCAGCGGCCAGGGCGCGTCCAGCGACCATAAAGCCCTGCCGGTTGAAATTGGCCTGTCCGGCGAAGAAGGTTACCCGCATCAGGGCACCGTGGACTTCCTCGACAACCAGCTCACCGCCAGCACCGGCACCATCCGCATGCGCGCCCTGCTGGATAACGCCCAGCGTCAGTTCACGCCGGGGCTGTTCGCCCGCGTTCGCCTGTCGGGCAGTGCAGAGTTCCAGGCCCTGCTGATCAACGACAAAGCGGTGCTGACTGACCAGGACAGAAAATACGTCTACATCGTGGATAAAGACGGCAAGGCACAGCGCCGCGACATCACGCCGGGCCGCCTGGCCGCCGGGCTGCGCATCGTGCAGCAGGGGCTGAATCCTGGCGATAAAGTCATCGTCGACGGGCTACAGAAAGTGTTTATGCCGGGCATGCCGGTGAACGCGAAACCTGTCGCCATGGCCGCTACCAGCGCTGCCGTTAACTGATCCCTTACCAGAGAATCCGACGCATGGACTTTTCCCGCTTTTTTATCGACAGGCCGATTTTTGCCGCGGTGCTGTCGATTCTGATTTTTATTACGGGGCTTATCGCGATCCCGCTGCTGCCGATCAGTGAATACCCGGACGTCGTGCCGCCAAGCGTGCAGGTCCGGGCAGAATACCCTGGCGCCAACCCGAAAGTGATCGCTGAAACCGTGGCGACGCCGCTGGAAGAAGCGATTAACGGCGTCGAAAACATGATGTACATGAAATCCGTTGCTGGCTCTGACGGCGTGCTGGTGACAACCGTAACCTTCCGTCCGGGTACCGATCCGGATCAGGCGCAGGTTCAGGTGCAGAACCGCGTTTCCCAGGCCGAAGCTCGCCTGCCGGAAGACGTTCGCCGCCTCGGCATCACCACCCAGAAACAGTCGCCGACGCTGACCCTGGTGGTGCATCTGTTCTCGCCGAACGGCAAGTACGACTCGCTGTACATGCGTAACTACGCCACGCTGAAAGTGAAGGACGAACTCGCGCGCCTGCCGGGCGTAGGGCAGATCCAGATTTTCGGCTCCGGCGAATACGCTATGCGCGTATGGTTGGATCCGAACAAAGTGGCGGCGCGTGGCCTGACGGCCTCTGACGTGGTCACGGCGATGCAGGAGCAGAACGTGCAGGTCTCTGCCGGTCAGCTCGGCGCAGAGCCGCTGCCAAAAGCGAGCGACTTCCTGATCTCGATTAACGCCCAGGGCCGCCTGCACAGCGAAGAAGAGTTCGGCAACATCATCCTGAAAACCGCCCCGGACGGGTCGCTGGTTCGCCTGCGTGACGTGGCGCGTATCGAGCTGGGTTCAGGCAGTTATGCCCTGCGCTCCCAGTTGAACAACAAAGATGCGGTCGGGATCGGTATCTTCCAGGCCCCCGGCGCCAACGCCATCGATCTGTCTAACGCCGTGCGCGCCAAGATGGCCGAGCTGTCCACTCGCTTCCCGGAAGACATGAAGTGGGCGGCACCTTATGACCCGACCGTGTTCGTGCGCGACTCCATTCGGGCGGTGGTGCAAACCCTGCTGGAAGCCGTGGTGCTGGTTGTGCTGGTGGTGATCCTGTTCCTGCAAACCTGGCGCGCGTCGATCATTCCGTTGATTGCCGTCCCGGTTTCAGTCGTGGGGACGTTCAGTATTCTTTATCTGCTTGGCTTCTCGTTGAACACGTTGAGTCTGTTCGGGCTGGTGCTCGCCATCGGCATCGTGGTGGATGACGCCATCGTGGTGGTGGAGAACGTCGAGCGTAACATCGAAGAAGGGCTTGCCCCGCTGCAGGCGGCGCATCAGGCCATGCGCGAGGTTTCCGGGCCGATTATCGCTATCGCCCTGGTGCTGTGCGCGGTGTTCGTGCCGATGGCGTTCCTCTCCGGCGTCACCGGGCAGTTCTACAAGCAGTTCGCAGTGACCATCGCCATTTCGACGGTGATCTCGGCGATTAACTCCCTGACGCTCTCCCCGGCGCTGGCGGCCCTGCTGCTGAAGCCGCACGGCGCGCCGAAGGACATGCCTACCCGGCTGATCGACCGCCTGTTCGGCTGGCTGTTCCGCCCGTTCAACCGCTTCTTCCACCGCAGTTCGGACGGCTACCAGGGCCTGGTGAGTAAAACCCTTGGCCGCCGTGGCGCGGTGTTTGCGGTGTACGTGCTGCTGCTGTGTGCTGCCGGGGTGATGTTCAAAACCGTGCCGGGCGGGTTTATTCCGACCCAGGATAAGCTCTACCTGATCGGCGGCGTGAAGATGCCGGAAGGTTCTTCGCTGGAGCGCACCGACGCAGTGATCCGCAAGATGAGCGAAATCGGGATGAACACTGAAGGCGTGGATTACGCCGTGGCATTCCCTGGCCTCAACGCGCTGCAGTTCACCAACACGCCGAATACCGGCACGGTGTTCTTCGGCCTGAAACCGTTCGGTGAGCGCAAACATACCGCGGCGGAAATTAACGCCGAGATCAACGCAAAAATCTCGCAAATTCAGGAAGGCTTCGGCTTCTCAATTCTGCCGCCGCCAATTCTGGGCCTGGGCCAGGGTTCCGGCTACTCGCTGTATATCCAGGATCGGGCGGGCTTAGGCTACGGGGCGCTGCAAACCGCGGTGAACACCATGTCCGGCGCGATCATGCAAACGCCGGGGATGCACTTCCCGATCTCCACCTACCAGGCGAACGTGCCGCAATTGGATGTGCAGGTAGACCGCGACAAAGCCAAAGCGCAAGGCGTGTCTCTGACCGACCTGTTCGGCACGCTGCAGACTTATTTGGGCTCGTCCTACGTGAACGACTTCAATGAGTTTGGTCGTACCTGGCGCGTGATGGCCCAGGCCGACGGGCAGTTCCGCGACAGCGTGGAAGACATCGGCAACCTGCGCACCCGCAACAGCCAGGGTGAAATGGTGCCGATCGGCAGCATGGTGAAAATCACCACCACCTACGGGCCGGACCCGGTGATCCGCTACAACGGCTACCCGGCAGCGGATCTCATCGGGGATGCCGATCCACGCGTGCTCTCTTCCGCTCAGGCTATGACTAAACTGGCCGCCATGTCCGGCCAGGTATTGCCGAACGGGATGAACATCGAATGGACGGATCTGAGCTACCAGCAGGCAACCCAGGGCAACACGGCGATGATCGTCTTCCCGGTGGCGGTGCTGCTGGCGTTCCTGGTGCTCGCCGCGCTGTACGAAAGCTGGACGCTGCCGCTGGCAGTGATCCTGATCGTGCCGATGACCATGCTGTCCGCGCTGTTTGGCGTCTGGCTGACCGGGGGCGATAACAACGTGTTCGTCCAGGTCGGGCTGGTGGTGCTGATGGGCCTGGCCTGTAAGAACGCTATCCTGATCGTCGAGTTCGCTCGCGAGCTGGAGATGCAGGGCAAAGGCATTATGGAGTCCGCGCTGGAAGCCTGCCGCCTGCGTCTGCGCCCTATCGTGATGACCTCGATTGCCTTTATCGCCGGGACTATCCCGCTGATTCTGGGCCACGGTGCGGGGGCAGAAGTGCGCGGCGTGACCGGGGTGACGGTGTTCTCGGGCATGTTAGGGGTGACGCTGTTTGGTCTGTTCCTGACGCCGGTGTTCTACGTCACGCTGCGTAAGCTCGTTACGCGCGGCAAAACCCAGGTAAAAACTGTCGAGGCGTGAATGCCCTAAATCAGGCGGTGTAAAAACTGCCTGATGAGCCCAATAAAAAACCGCCTTTCAAAGAGGCGGTTTTTTTATTTCTGCGGAAAGTGGCTGCGGCGCTTAATGGCCTTTTTTGTACAGCGCCTCTAGCTCAGGCACCGGCTGGCAGCCGCTGGTATCGCTCTTTTTCACTTTCTCCAGCGCGCTGGCCACGGTATGGCGAGCCAGCACCGCCAGCGACGCCTCTTCGGCTTCTTCCGCAACCGTTTTAAAGTACCAGCAGGCATTGGCGCTCACCACGCAGCGGGCAGGCACGTCCGGGCGGGAAGCCCAAATCTTTTTGTCTTCAATCACTGACAGGTAAATATCTCGCAGGGTTATCTCTTCGGCCGGGCGGCCAAGATGAATGGAACCGTTGCGCCCCAGCGTCGAGACAATAATGCCGTCACGCGTGAGGGGAACCATCAGTTTACGGATAAAGCTCGGGTTGGCTTCCAGGCCGTAGGCGAGGATTGCGCTGGTCGAACGTTCACCCATTTGCTCCGCCATCGCTACGCTGAGAACCATCTGCAAAGCTGTCGGGAAGCGGTAATCTAACATTTCATTTTCCTGGGTCGCGGTGAATCTTGTTCTTTTTGGCACCGCTTAGGTGAATAAGCAATCAGCACAATATAACAAATGTCAGGTTTTTTTTGAAGCAATCTGAGCTTTCCCTGGGACCCAGCTCAAAATAATCGAAAGCTCATTTTCAATAAGTTACGGGAGTAAACTATTCAATAAATGAATTCTGGCAGGCCGGTAAATTAATACAAGTCTCTGCCATGCTGAATAATAAGTCATGCCGCTGAGGTTTAATAAAATGCCCCGGCCTGATTTGACCGGGGACCCGGGTCAGCGGCACTCCGCTTTCCAGTTTAACGCCTGCAATGCCGCCATATCTTTGTCGTTATCCGCCTTAATACGCTTCACCATGTCGTTTTCGGTTACTTTCGCGTCGGCGGGATACTGGCGGGCAAACTGCAGGTTGACGATGCCGCCGCAGGCCTCACGGGCGAGCCACACGTCAGACTCGTAGCCGCTTTGCTTTGCGTCCCCCGGCTTCGGCAGATAGATAATCCGAACCTCGGCCACGTCGCCATTTTTCGCTATATCGAAATGTGGCTTCGGCACCGTGCGGTTTAACTCCACCGCCGTCGCCTGCATCCAGCGGTCAAGCGGGGCATTGAGTTTGATCTGGTTAACCGTAATCAGCCGGGTCCACTGCCAGTTTTCGGCTTTTTCACCGTCGGTGGTGTATTCCCACACCGCCTGCTGCGGCGTTGAGCGAGTGAAGGATTGCCCGTAAGTTTTGCCGGCAAAAGCGATGCTTTGCGGAGCCGCCAGGTCTTTAATTTGCGATGTTTTTGCCGACTGCGGGCCAGCACAGGCAGCCAGCAGAAAAACAGATGCCAGGGTAGCGATATGATAAGTGTTCAAAACGAGATTCCTTTTAGTCTTTATTAAAATATTCCAGAGGCAGGTGCCCGGAAAATACTCGATTATTCTCCGATCTCAGACCATAGAAGGAAGTGTACTAGATTTCAATTCAGTAAGTCTGAAACTGGCGGGCGATCAAATAGATCGTTTATTCATCTTCAAATAATTTTTCAATCGACCTGGTTGGATAAAAAAGCGAATTAGCGTTTTTCCCCACCAGCGCAATAAAGCCTAATTTTTGATAAAAGTGCTTCGCATTGTCGTTAATGGCATCGACAAAAATCCCATGAACGCCCACCGCCTGTGACGCTAAATAAACCACTCTCATCGCGTGAGCCACAAGCGTTGAACCCCATTCCTGGCCCTGCAGATCTTTATGAATAGCCAGTCGCCCCAGCGTCACGCTGGGCACATTGGCATAAGGAATTTTTCGTTTCTGGCTATTCGACGGCAGCGCCTCTTTTTCAAAACAGCTGCCGGATAAGGTGTAGTAGCCCAGGACTTTGGGGTTGGCGTCTTTGGTCACGAGAAGATAGCCACGTAAAAAGCGGCCATTGTGCTGGCGAATAAAGTGTTCGGCGAGAAAAGCATTCAAAGACGTTTCTCCGCAGTCAAAGCCGTGAAAATCATAGGCGGTGTCTGCTGAAAACAATTCAATAGTCAGGTCGGCCACGGCTTACTCCATGTCTTTCAGACGCCTTGCTGCACGTTTTAGCCTGTCATCCGGTTCAGGCGGGTTACTAATGGCATCCATCACTCGGTTCCACGATGCTTCATTTAGCACCAGGCGGCGATGCTGTTCGATCACTTCTGCAGCGCGAGCCGACGCACAGGCAATCATAAACTGGGTGATCGTCTGATTGGACATGGCTGCCGCCTCTTCGATCATGCTTTTGTCGTCGTCACTCAATCTGAGGTCGATGCGCTGTTTTTTTAAAGCTGACATCCTGTATTTACTCCCCGACCTGCCGCAGGTGTCAGCAGGAGGATGAAATCAATGAACACCTTAAGATGTACGGAAAAAAACCGTACACAAACAATACACCTGTCGGGATAAATTTTCAACAGCGTCCGAGGCTTAAGGTGTCATAAATTCTGGCCAGATCCCTGGCCTGAAAAAACCCGCCATCACCGCCCCACCTTCCCGCAACGGGCCTATACTTATCGGCGACACTTTTCCGCACGTTCTGTTCTGCATGCACCGATTTATGCGAGATAACGATATGGAATTAAATGATTATTACGCCATCATGGGCGTGAAACCGACGGACGAACTCAAAACCATCAAAACCGCCTACCGGCGCCTGGCGCGCAAATATCACCCCGACGTCAGCAAAGAGCCAGACGCAGAAGCACGCTTTAAAGAAGTGGCAGAAGCCTGGGAAGTACTGAGCGACGAGCAGCGCCGCGCCGAGTACGACCAGATGTGGCAGCACCGCAACGACCCGCAGTTTAATCAGCAGTTCCACCAGGGCGGCGAGCAAAGCTACAACGCCCAGGACTTCGAAGATATCTTCTCGTCTATGTTTGGCCAGCAGGCCAGGCATTCTCGCCAGCCGCACGCCGCGCGCGGCCACGATTTAGAAATCGAAGTTGCCGTATTCCTTGAAGAAACCCTGGCCGAACACAGCCGCACCATCAGCTACAAGCTGCCGGTCTATAACGTGTTTGGTATCGTCGAGCAGGAAATCCCGAAAACGCTGAATGTAAAAATCCCGGCAGGCGTCGGAGACGGCCAGCGCATCCGGCTCAAAGGCCAGGGCACACCGGGTGAAAACGGTGGGCCAAACGGTGACCTGTGGCTGGTGATTCATATCGCGCCACATCCGCTGTTCGACATCGTCGGCCACAACCTTGAAGTCGTGGTACCGCTTGCCCCGTGGGAAGCCGCGCTAGGGGCAAAAGTCGAGGTTCCTACGCTCAAAGACAGCATTCTGATGACCATTCCTGCCGGCAGCCAGGCCGGGCAGAAGCTACGTATCAAGGGCAAAGGGCTGGTCAGCAAACAGCACACCGGCGACCTGTTCGCGGTGATCAAAATCGTGATGCCGCCTAAGCCGGATGAAAACGCTGCGGCGATTTGGCAACAGTTGGCAGACGCCCAGTCGGCGTTCAATCCGCGCAAAGATTGGGGGAAAAAATAATGGCTAACGTCACCGTCACTTTTACCATCACCGAGTTCTGTCTGCACACCGGCATTCAGGAGGAGGAACTCAATGAGATCGTCGGTCTTGGCGTCGTCGAGCCTTACGATTTTGAAGTCAGGCCGTGGCAGTTTGACGACCACGCGATCAACATAGCGCAGCGGGCATTGCGGCTACGACGAGAATTAGAACTCGACTGGCCGGGCATCGCCGTGGCGCTCACCCTGCTGGAGGAGAACGAACGCCTACGCCAGGAGAATCGCCTGCTCCGGCAGCGTATAGGCCGTTTTATTCGCCACCCATAAGCCTATCTTCTGGTGGATTATTCAGCAGAATATATCCACCAGCCGTAAACATCCTGAATCATTTAGGAATATTACCTAAGGCAACATCCGCTTCGCTGTGCCAGGCTTATTCACGGTCATAAGGACTGATAACGTTTGTTGAGGATATTATGAAAAAAACGATCATCGCTTTATCTGCAATTCTGCTGGCTGCCCCTGTTTTTGCCGCGACCACCACACATGCAACCGATGAGACCGTCGCTGCAGCACACGAAGGCGCGAACACCGCCAAAGAGAAACTGCACGAGGCAGAGAACAAAGGCGAAGAGCTGAAGCTTAAGTCGAAACACGCCGCCGAAGGGAAGAGCGACAGCGTAGGCAGCAAGGTGAGCGAAGGCTCCCAGAAGGCCTGGCATAAAACCAAAGAAAGCACCGAGAAAGGTTGGGACGCAACCAAAGAAGGTGCTGAAAAAGGCTGGAATAAGACCAAAGAAGGCGCTGCTGACCTGAAGAAAAAGGTCACTGAATAATTAGCTTTCTTTAAACAATAAGCCGCGAAAGCGGCTTTTTTATTGCCTCAATCTGTCCGTTTTTCAGCAAAATATCGTCCCGGCGTTTTCCCCAGCGCTTTTTTAAACACGCCAGAAAAAGCCCCAGGGCTGCTGTAGCCTAAATCTAGCGCAATGCGCGTGATCGCCTCCCCTTCACCTAACCGACCTATCGCCGCCAGCAGGCAGGCCTGTTGCCGCCATGCTACAAAGCTGATGCCGGTCTGCTGCCTGAACTGGCGGGTAAAGGTTCGGCGGCTCATGCCCACGCGCGCTGCCATATCATCAACTGACGTTTCCAGCGAAGGTGCCAGTAAGAACGCCCGACAGGCCGCCTGCAGCCGAGGTTCGTCGGGCAGCGGGGCATTGAGAGAAAGCGCGGGCATCGAGGCAATTTCATAGAGCAGAAAATCAAGCAGGCTCCGGCCTCGCCCTTCAGGTTGGGAAACCTCAGCCAGAGCCACGGCCTGCGCAAGCAGCTCACGTAGCAGTATTGACACGCCAAAAACCTGGCTCGTCTGCGGCAGCCTAAGCCTGTGCGCTGCGGCGTCACTGATATAGCCGTTAAGCATAATGACCGGCCCGCGCATTTGCATGGCGTGAACCAGGCCGCCCGGCACCCAAATGGCGCACTGCGGCGGCACTGCCCAGTTTCCATCTGGCGTCTCCACGGAGATGACGCCGCTTGCGGCGTAGGCAAACTGCCCGCGATCGTGGCTGTGCACCGGGAAGCAATCCCCATCGGCGAAGTGCTTTTCCGTGACGATGATTGCCTGAGGCGAATCCTGATAAACTGCTGTGATGTTATTTTGCATGGCCCAATTTTAACAAAAATTGACCCATTAATAAAAACAGGCCAATTCGGGAAGCGCTACAGTCCCGGCGACACTTTTCACCGGACACAGACATGCAGCGCAAACACCTTTTTCTCGCCCTGGCCGTCACCGCCGCCTGGGGGATTAACTTTCCTCTTACCCGGCTCGGGCTGGCCCAGATCGATCCCCTTCTATTAACCGCCCTGCGGTTTACGTTTGCCGCCCTGCCGTGGGTTTTCTTTATCCAACGCCCGGCAGTAGCCTTGCATTGGGTAGCAGCCTATGGCCTGATTTTTGGCGTGGCGATGTGGGCGCTGATCAATCTGGGTATCGCGTTTGGCGTGCCGCCCGGCAGCGCCGCCTTGCTTATCCAGCTCAGCGCCTTTTTTACCCTGGGCTGGGGTGTTCTGCTGTTTGGCGAACGCCTTACGCGCCCGCAGCGCTGCGGTATTGTTCTGGCGGCGGCGGGGCTGCTTGGCGTGGTGCTGGATAGCGCCGGCAGCGCAACGCTAACCGGGTTGATACTGATTGTGATCAGCGCGCTGGCCTGGAGCGCCGGGAACATCATCATCAAACTTTCCGGCGTGAAAGAGATCTTTGCTTTTGTGGTGTGGGCCAGCCTGTTTCCCCCTGTGCCGCTGGTGCTGCTGACCTGGGCCTGGCACGGTTCCGCGCCCTTCACTTCGCTGGCGCAGAATATCGATAAACAGGCCGTGTTTTCGCTGCTGTTCCAGGTTTATGCCGCCACGCACTTCTGCTACTGGGGCTGGAATACCCTGCTTCACACATACCCGGCTTCCCGCGTGGCACCGCTTTCTCTGCTGATCCCGGTCTTCGCCATGCTCAGCTCGGCGCTGATTCTTGGCCAGGTTCCCGATCTCCCCAGCGCGCTTTCGCTGGCGGCGATCCTGCTGGCTCTGGCCATCGGCATGAAAAAAGAGCGCCCGCTCAGCCGCTAGTTATGCAGCGTCACGCTGTCGTCCACGCTCTGGCGCCACATGCGAACCTGAGCAGAAGGCGCGTCCGGATCGGCATAGCCGAAGGAGATCCCGAACAGCAGGCGATACTCGTCCGGCACGCCAAGAATTTTACGCGTCGCATCGGCATGGAAGCCGAGCAGCGTTTGCGGAATACCGGCAAAACCGCGCGCTGCCAAAGACAGAAGGAAGCTCTGCCCGTACATACCGATGTCGGACGCCACGCGCACGTTGTCGCCAAACGACGGCATAAACAGGAACGCTACATGTGGGGCACCGAAGAAGTTGAAGTTACGCAGATACGCTTCGCGGCGCTTCTCTTTATCGTCACGGGCGATGCCAAGCGCATCGTAATAAACCTTCGCCTGGCGCTGGCTGCGCTCGTAATAATCTCCGTGAAAATCGTCATAGCTGAAGCTGAAATCTGGCGTGACGTTACCCGCCGTATCGTTCTCAATCATCATCTTTTGCAGCGCATCTTTGGTTGCGCCGGAGGCAATATGGACGTTCCACGGCTGCGTGTTGCAGTTGGACGGCGAATGCTGGGCATCCTGCAAAACATCCCGAATTTGTGCCTCAGTCAGCGGCGTAGGCAGAAACGCTCTGGATGAAAAACGCTGACGTACGGCTTCGTCAAAAGCCAAAACTGTATTGCTCATACCATCCTCTCTGTGCTTGCCCGGCGAAACCGGACATCGTTACTTGCCGGGGAGGATAACGCTGCCGGACGTAGCGAAAAACCGTATAATCCATTAAGGACTTTTGCGGAAATTGCACAAATGAAAGATCTGAGCCAGATAAATGCGCGCTCAATGCGCCTCTTCCTTGCCGTTATCAGCGAAGGCAGCTTTTCAGAAGTGGCCCGCCAGGAGAACCTTTCCCCCTCTTCCGTTTCCCGCACCGTAATTCAGCTTGAGCAATCGCTGGAGACACAGCTGCTTTACCGTAACACGCGAGCCGTGGTCGCCACCGAGGCGGGGAATATTTACGCCTCAGCGTTCAGGGAAATGCTGAGCCAGCTTGAGCAGGCGCAAAACCAAATTAGCGAGCGCCGCCAGCAGCCCGGCGGCGTGCTTCGCTTCAACGCGCCGGTGTCTTTCGGCCTGCGTCACATCGCCCCGTGGATTGCTGAATTCAGCGAACGTTATCCGGCGCTGCGGCTGGAGCTAAACCTGACCGATAACTACATCGACCCGCTGGCGGACGGCACCGATCTGCTGCTGCGTATCTCGCCGATGCAGGACAGCTCGCTGCACGGGCGTTTTATTACCCGCCAGCGCGCTTATCTGGTCGCCAGCCCGGCCTATCTCGCACGCTACGGCACGCCGCAAAAGCCCGAAGAGTTGCACAGCCATAAACTGCTGGCCTACCGCGGCCTGATGGGGCTACAGCGCTGGTATTTCACGCAGGGCGAAGAAAAAGTACAGCTCACGCCGGAGCCTAAAATCATCTCCGGCAACGCTGAAATGCTGGTGAAAGCGGCAGAAGATGGCGCGGGGATCGTGCTGTTCCCGGACTGGCAAATCAGCGATGCGCTGCGGGCCAGGCGGCTTATCCCGATGATGACGGATTACACCGCGTCCTACAGCGCCACCGACCATTCACTCTATATGCTCTACCCCGGCGGGCGTTTTCCGTCGCTCAACACCCGCACCGCAATAGACTTTTTTATGGCGAAGTTTGGCTCTCCGCCCTACTGGCAGGACGCTTAACTCGTTTATCGCCAATCCACTGCATAAACTCGCCGACGTGATTAGCCCACAGATCCGGGCGCGTCATGGTGAAATGCCCCGGCGATGTTGGCGTGCCTGCCTGCACCACGTAGCGGCCCTGTTTTAGCTTCGGCACTTCGGTTTCCAGCACACGCAGGCTGTCCGGGTTGAACTCGTCATCCGAAAAGTTCAGCGCATACAGTTTGGTGGTGATTTTGTTCAGGTCAGGCTGTGGGTTATAGCTGAAGGAGGATTTGAGCGAATAAATCACATCGTTGGTGTCGATATGGTTGGCGGTGAAACGGTTGTTCGCCAGGAACTTGTCCGCCGCGGCACCGTCCGGGATCGTTCTTTGCAGATCCGGCGCGCTGTCGATCATCATTCGCAGGATGTTGTAGCCCTGAAGCCAGCTCTCGGGTGCCTGAGTATAATTGCCGTTGTGCCAGGCCGGATCGGCTCGTACCGAGTCCACGATCATTCTGCGCCACAGCAGATTACGCCCGGAAACTTTGATCGGCAGCGACACCACCGGCATGATGCCGTCCATCATGTTCGGATATGCCACCGCCCACTGCCAGGCATTCATGCCCCCCATCGACATCCCTATCACGGCATGCAGATGTTTAATGCCCAACGTTTCGGTCACCAGCTTGTGCTGCAAATCAACCATATCGCCGTAATCGTAGTTGGGGAATTTTGCCTTTAAGCCGTCACTCGGCTTGCTCGACTGGCCGTGACCAATGCTGTCGGCAAAAATCAGGTAGTAGCGGCTCGAGTCCAGCGGGCGGCCTGGCCCGTAGAGGGATTTAGTCCAGACAGGGCTCAGCAGCGCCCGGCTGTCCGCCCCCGTCCAGTGCAGCACGAGAATCGCATTATCAATCTCTCCCTGTGCATTTCGGTGTGCCTTCCCGAGCGTGGCGTAGTGTAACTTCACCTGAGCCAGCGTTTCACCATCCCGAAACTTGTAGTCATTGAATACGGCATTGGCCTGATGTGCCGCCGGGTTGAGCTGAGTATCCCAGGGCGCCGCGGGTGCTGCTGCGGGGGCGGCAAATACGGGGCTGGAGAGCCCGGTACCGGCCAGCAAAAGGCTTAACAACAGACTGATTTTCGTAAGGGTACGCGTAGATTTCATCAAGATTCACCTGGGTAAATGAGCGACGGTTCTCTGGCATCGGGCTGTTTAAAACTTGCCCTTTCACCATTAACTCTTATAATAAGAGTAACAATAAAAAGATCAACTGCAGCGTAACCATTGGCCGGAGGCAGAGATCCGGCTATAGACTGTTACCGGGTCCACGTTGATGAAAAATAAGGAACGCTATGCGCTCGAAAGGTTTTGAAGGTATGACCTGCTCCATCGCCTGCGTGATGGGAGCCTTAGGCGACCGCTGGGGAATGCTAATTATGCGGGACCTCTTTTTAGGCCTCCGCCGCTACGACGATTTTCGCCGCTCCAGCGGCATCACCAATGCCACACTGTCCGACAGGTTAAAAGCGCTTGAAGAGCAAGGGTTAATTACCCGGCAGCGCTACCAGACAAGACCGGAACGCTACGAATATTTGCTCACCGAAAAAGGGCGGGATATCGGGCTGGTGCTGCTGAGCATGATGCAGATAGGCAGTAAGTGGAATATCCCGGGCCTTGTGGGGCCGTCGCTTTTCATGGTGGACGGCAGCAGCGGCCATAAAGTGAAAGTTGCCCTCGTGGATACCGAAACCGGGCAGCAAGTTTCGCCGCAGGACGTCATGGTGGAGTTGGGGCCAGGCGCCGACGACCTCACCCGCTGGCGTTCGGCGGGTCGAATCAGAAACCCCGAACCCAGCGAAAGCTAAGTCGGGTAAGATCAACGTAAACTCAGCGAGAAAAGTAATGAAAATACTGGTGGTTGGGGCAGGTGCAATCGGGGGTTATTACGGCGCAAGGCTGATTCAGGCCGGCGCTGACGTGACTTTTCTCGTTCGGCCAAAACGGGCTGAGCTGCTGGCAAAGCAAGGGCTGCGGCTGGAAAGCAGTTTGGGCGATTTTAACGCCCCGGTTAACGCAGTCACCCGGGAGAGCCTCCGGTCGGACTACGATCTGATTTTGCTCAGTTGCAAAACGTACGATCTGCAGGCGGCTATCGAGGACATTACGCCCGCAGTTGGCCCTTCTACCGCCATTTTGCCTTTCCTCAATGGCCTCTCGGTTTACGACGAGCTTGACGCTCGTTTTGGCCGCGACCGGGTGCTCGGCGGCGCGGCTTATATTGCCACCACGCTTAACGCCAACGGCGACATCAAACAGATGGGTGCGGCGGATCAAGTTGTTGTCGGCGCGAGATCGCCCGCAACGCTTGATGTAGCAAAAGCGGTTTACGCGCTTTTAGCCTCTTCCGCAGGCGCACTCGCCCTGTCAGATAACATCATGCAGGCGCTCTGGAACAAATGGGTGATGCTGGCTTCCGGCGCGTTAATGAACTGCCTGATGCGTGGCACGGTGGGAGATATCATGGCGACACGGGACGGAGAGGCGCTGATGAAACAGGCGATTTCGGAGAGCCTGAGCGTCGCCGCAGCGGAAGGCTATGCGCTACCGCAGGCGGAAATCACCAGCATTGAAGAACGCCTGCTGGATCCACAATCCGCCTGGGCCGCCTCGATGAGGCGCGACATTGCCAGCAACGCGCCACGCCTGGAAAGGTGATGCCATCGTCGGCGATATGATTACCCGCGCCACTCGACACGGCCTGAACGTCCCCCTTTATCGGGCTGCGTACTGCCATCTCCAGGTTTACGCCCACCAGCACACGCCAGGCGCGGCGGCCCAGCAGCCGTTCAAATAACGAGGTCATATGGAGCTTCTCGCCAACGAGTGGACACAGTTCGTCGCGGCGCCGTCGCAGGGGCTCCAGGGCCTGCACGCCCATTTTAATAAGCACCGCTACGAGCGCCACTCCCACGATTACTTTGTGATCGGCACTATGGACGTCGGGGCCTCTAAAGTGGGGCTGGGCCGCGGCTCGATTATCGCGCCTGCCGGCAGTGCGATGATCGTGAATCCGGGGGATGCCCACGACGGCAGCGTTTATTCCGAGCAGGGCTATACCTACAGCATGCTCTACGTCCAGCCCTGGGTTGTGGACGGCATTGCCCACGAGCTGGAACTGGATCCCGGCCACGGACTGTGCTTCACCAGCCCGATCCTGAGCGATCCTGATATCGTCGCCAGGCTGCAAACGCTACACCGCACGCTGTTTCAATCGCAGGATAACTTAGCGCTGGAAGTGCTGCTGATTGACGCGTTGAAGCCGCTGCTAAGCCGCTATTCCACCCGCCGGTTTACGCCGCAGGAAGAACGCCGCGAGCCGCGAATTGCCAAAGTCCGCGACCTGATTCATGCCAGCTTTGCCTCCCCGCTGACCACGGAAGATATGGCGCAGGCATCCGGCCTGAGCCGGGTTCGGCTGAACCAACTGTTTCGCGCCGCTTATGGCCTGTCGCTGCACGCCTACCTCAACAGAGTCCGCATGGACTCCGCCAGGCAAATGCTCCGCGCGGGCCAGCCTGCTTCGGACGTCGCCATCGCCGTTGGCCTGTTCGATCAAAGCCATTTGATTCGCCGCTTCAAAGGCTGCTTCGGCATCACGCCCGCACAATTTGTTAGCGCACACTTTTCAAATATCCAATACCGCCGCCGCTGACCTTTTCATACTCCTGCGTTTTAAGGTTCTTACTTTCTTCGGAGCAGAGTATGTCTCATTCTACGGATTCACCGTCCGTCAGCCAGGCCAGCGCGCGAGTGTCCGCCTGGGTCATGATTGTGATTGGCGCGGGAAGCGTGCTGTCGTCGCTAGATCTGTTTGTCGTTAACCTCGCTTTCCCGGCTATTCGCGATAGCTTTGCCGGGGCCACTAACCAGGCGCTGTCCTGGGTGATCAGCGCGTATTCCATTGCCTTCGCTGCGTTTCTGGTGCCCGCAGGCCGAATAGCGGATATTTACGGCCGCAAGCGTATCTTCAAGGCAGGCCTGGCGGTGTTTTCGGTGGCGAGCATAGCCTGTGCTTTTGCCCCGGATATTATCTCGCTGATTTGCGCTCGGGGCCTGAAAGGCATTGGCGCAGCGCTGATGATCCCCACTAGTCTGGGGCTGCTGCTGGCGGCGTACCCAAAAGAGCGCCATAAGCAAATGGTAGGAATTTGGGCCGCTACCGGCTCAGTTGCCGCCGCGCTTGGCCCAATGCTCGGCGGGGCGCTGGTGAATATCGACTGGCGATTGATCTTCCTGATCAACCTGCCGGTGGCAATCCCGGCGCTGTGGCTGAGCAAGCACCTGACGGAAACGGAGATCGTAAAGAGCCGTTTCCCGGATATTCTCGGCTCGCTAATGCTGGTTGCGGGGCTTGCGCTGCTGGTGGCCGGGATCTCCTGGGCCAGCGACAGGGGCTTCGCCAGCGTCAGGCTTTGGACGGTATTGGGCGGGGCGTTCGTCTTCCTGACTCTGTTCGTTCGTCGCTGCCTGACGCAGCCCGCCCCGGCGCTAAACCTGCGGGTATTCCGCGTGCCTGCGTTTACCCTGGCCACGCTGGGCATGGCCTTTTTCTACATGGGATTTGCCATCATGCTGCTGGGCGGTAGCCTGTATCTGACCCAGGTCTGGCACTGGCCGACCGTCGAGGCAGGCGCCGCTTTTGGCCTCGGCCCTGGCACCGCCGTGGTTGCCTCGCTGATCGCGGGCAGAACGGGGTTCTCCCCTAAAAAACTCACCATCGCCGCCGGTATTTTATATGTGATAGCCGGCCTCTGGTGGTACAGCGCCCTTAGCGCCGAACCGGACTATCTGCTGGCCTATCTGCCTGCGCTGATGCTGACCGGAGCCGGAGCGGGTATCGGCCAGACGGGGTTTATCGCAGGCGGTACGGCGGCGCTCCCGGCGCAGCAATATGCCACCGGCACCGGGATCATTAACACCTCACGGCAAATTGGGGCCGCCATAGGCGTGGCGGTGTTTGTGGCCGTGTCCGGCAGCGCCGTTGCCAGCGAGCAGTACCACACCGCGTGGCTGCTGATGTCACTCTTCGGGCTTATCGCCTCGCTGTCAGCGCTGCTGCTAAGCGCGAAGCAGTAGCGCTTATTTTTCCAGTAAGCCCAGGCGAATAAAACTTTCGGCGGTGGCCACAATCGCTTCTTCCGGTGGACGTGGCACCCAGCCGAGCAGGTTCACCGCTTTCGCATTGGTCACGTTCATGTTGACGCCCAGCAGAGTCAGCGATCCTTTCATGCCCGGATTTTTGTGCGCCGCCAGGCGCACCATCCAGTCGGGCAGCGCGAGGGTGGAGACTTTGCTGGCGGCTTCGCCGAGGTGTTTACGCAGGATTTTCGCCACCTCAACCATCAGCAGGCTGTGGCCGGAGCTGGCAAGGAAACGCTCGCCGTTGGCGGCAGGATGCGTCATCGCCAGCCAATGCAAATCGGCCACGTCGCGCACATCCACAAAACAAGAGTTGATGTTCGGATTGCCTTTTTGCCCATCCAGCATGTTTTTCACCAGCCGCGTGGAATGGGAAAAATCAGGCCCCAATACCGGCCCCATTACCGCCACCGGGTTCACCGCCGACAGCTCCAGGCCACGCCCTTCTTTCTCCACAAAGTCCCAGGCGGCTTTTTCCGCCAGCGTTTTCGATTTTTGATAGGGCCACACTTTGCCGGACACGTCGCTCCAGTCCGTTTCATCAAACGGGCGGCGATGGCTTGCCGGGTGCCCGACGCCAACGGCCCCAAAGGCTGAGGTGAGGACGACGCGCTTAACCCCGGCAAAGCTTGCGGCGCGGAGCACTCGCAGGTTGCCGTCTACCGCAGGTTTGATCCAGTCCTCGTCGGTGGCGTGGTTGCCGGAAGGCGTCGGCGATGCGCCATGCATCACGTAGCGGCACCCGGCCATCGCTTCAGCCCAGCCTTCATCCGCCATTAAATCAGCGATGAAAAAGGAGAGGCGCTCTCCGGGCTCGCAGCCGCCCTCTTTCAGGTTTTGGAGCACTTCTGCTTTGCGGTCAGCAGAACGTACGGTGGTGCGAACTTCATAGCCTTTTGCCAGCAGGGTAATGATGCAGTGCTGGGCAATAAATCCGGTTCCACCGGTAACTAATACAATATCTTGTGTCATGCTTTGGTCCTCTGTGGCCTGGCAAGCAGGCGGCATACGTTCACTTGCTGCGCAGAATAAAGCCGGTCGGCTGGATTTTGAATGCTTGATAGTCCGTTATACTTGCGCGATAGTACGGAAATGCACACCGATCCTTTTTCTGAAATCCTCAAATTTGCCGACGCCGAGTCGCTGGTCACCGGCGGCTTTACCGCGGGCGGCGACTGGGCGCTTCACTTCCCACCTCCGGACAAAATTAAGTTCTTCGCCATCGTCAAAGGCAGTTGCTGGGTGATGCTCGAAGGCCATGCGGAACCGATTTATTTTTGCACCGGCGATGTCGGCCTGCTGAATGCCAGGCGGGCGTTTATTGTCGCCAGTTCACCAGAGATCAAACCGGTCGATGCGATGAGCGTTTTTAAGGCCGGAGAGCGGAATTACGCCGCGCTGGGAGAAGGGAAAGAGTTTGAGTATATGGGCGGCCACGTCCTGCTGGATCCCCATCGCGGGCAGATGCTTGCTCAGGTGTTGCCGCAGTGGATTCACATCCCGGCCGCATCCCCGCAGGCGGCGTCTTTCCGCTGGCTGCTCGATCAGTTGATTGCCGAAAGAGAAACGGCCCAGCCCGGCACCCAGCTCGCCTCCGCGCAGCTTTCGCAGTTGCTGTTTATTCAGATCCTGCGCGCCCATTTGCAAACCAGCAGCTCGCTTCCGGCAGGTTTGCTACGTGCATTGGGAGATGCCCGCCTTGCTCCGGCGCTGCAGCTTATCCACGCCAACCCGGCTCGGAACTGGCGCCTGGAAGATCTCGCCCAAGCCTGTGCGATGTCGCGCACCACATTTGCGGAGTATTTCCGTAATGTATCGGGCATTACGCCTGTGGCTTATCTTACCCAGTGGCGCATGCGGCTGGCGGAGAAAGCACTGCGCGAGCAGGCAGACCAAATTGCCATGGTGGCCCAGTCCCTCGGCTACACCTCCGAAAGCGCTTTTAGCAACGCCTTTAAGCGCGAAACCGGGCTGTCGCCCAAAGCCTGGCGTAACGCCGCTCGCAACACGGTAAGTTGAGAATAAAAAAACGCCGCCCAATAGCGAGAAGGGGAACAAATAGTCTTTTTATGAAAAAACGGCCGGGTTATTCCGGCCGCTTTGTTGGTTTATCAGAACCCGTATTTCACGCCGATCATCGCGGAGGTGTCGTGGTAGCCTTTGTCGCCGATTTGCTGGGCAACACCGCCCCACATATTGAGATCATGGGAAATCTGCCCCTGCACGCCAAGTTTGAGCTGGCCGATGTTGCGGACGCCCTCTTCATTGAGCAGCTTATCCCCCATTCTCACGCCAAAGTTTTTGGTGTTATGCAGCCAGTCTGCTTCTACATAAGGCTTGAATTCACGCCCTTTGCCGTCGTCCTCTGTGCGGTGGCCGCGCAGATATAACCGCACGCCAAGGCGAGACTGTAGATTACCCTGGCCGCTGTCCTGCACGCGAGTGCCGTTAGCTTCCGTATGTTCAGCGCTGTGAACGCCCATCCAGGTCAGCTGCGCCTGAGGTTCAAGGTAGACGGCCTGACGCTCGCTTTCGCTAAGCAGCATGTTATAGCCGCTTTCAAGCGACGCGGTGAAGCCGCGGCTCTTGTAATCCTCGTTCGGCAAATCATCACCGCTGACGCGGTTGTTAAACCAGTTGTACATCACCCAGCCGTCAACATAGACGCCTTCGCGGGAAACGGCGTTCTGGTACCAGGTGCCGTAAGCCCCGACGCTGTAACCGTCCAGCTCGGACTCAGAGCGATAGCCGGTCAAATTTGAACGTGAGTTGCCCTGCACGTTGCCATAGCCTGCCATCAGCCCAGCGCCCCAGCGGTCGGTCTGATTGCTGGTGCCGTGCAGGAATTCATTCCCCAGTTGCGCAACGTAGCGGTTGGCGCTGGAGCTTACCTGGCCTTCCCCGGTGCGGAAGCGGTTCTGCCCGCCCTCCTGACGCAGCCAGAAAGTGCTGCGGGCCATGCCGCGTTCATCCAGCGGGGCATGGTATTCTGTGGCACCTTCGCGATCGTCCAGCGTCAGGTTGAAAAGCGTATTCGCCGCCGTCAGGTTCACCAGATAGCTGCCCGCCTCAGGCCGATAAACCGGCACCGGATCGGGCTGGATCGGTGGTACCGTAGGCCTGACAGGATCGACTGGTGGTGTCACAGGATCAACAGGCGGTTCCGGAGGTAGATTGCTCATAGAGGTCAGATACCAATTCTGCCCCTTCTGCACCAGGCTGTAGTCCCATGCCCCGGCAACAATACGCCCGGATTGAGTGAATACGCCTGACGCAGAGTTGCCGCCCACGGCCACCACTTCTATCCCCTGCTGTGTTTCAGCCCCCTGGCCGCCAACGTTGTTGACCGCCAGCACGGTTGAACCAGACGTCGCCCCCTGAATCACTAGCTTGTCAGTGACAGATGCATCGTCCCCCAACACGGTATTCACGTTCAGTTGGCTGTCGGTGCCGCCTGTATAATCGCCGCCGACATTCAGTGTGTTACCGACGATATCGGCACGGCGAGAAAGATTCACAAGTCCGCTGTTATTCAGATCGCCGTTCACGGTGAAACTGGCTGCGTCGTCGTTTGTCTGCTGCGGGCTGCCGATGGTTAAGGTACTGCCGGTTTCCAGCGTGGCTGCGCCGATACTGCCCGTACCAGAAAGCAGAGTCGCGCTCTTAGCCATAACATCGCTGACCAAAGATCCCGTCACGTCCAGGCTCCCTTCCGCCAGCGTGGTCGCTCCGGTGTAGGTGCTGTCCCCGGCCATGGTCAACGCCCCGCTGCCAAGCTTGGTCAACGCCCCGCTGCCGGTCACGCCCTGATTGATGGTTGTATTGAACCCCTGAGTGTCCAGCGTCCCACCCGCGTTTTCCAGCGTGATGGGGCGCTCTAAATCAAAGCTATTAGTTACCTGCAGCGTACCACCGTCGAAGGTCAACAAACTGGTGTCGGCCCCCAACGCACCGTTCTGCGCAATCTGTAAAATGCCGGCGTACAAAGTCCAGGGCGTGGCCGCTGCCGTGGTATTGTTCAATGCCCAAGTGCTCGCCCCCGTTTTATGGAAATGTTCGAACCCTTGATACTGGACGCTGTCGCCAATCTTGGCGGCATCGAACTGGCTATTGGCATCACCGCCCAAAATAAGCGTGTCATCACCGGCCGTAGCCTGCACGGTGCCCTGCACGTTATAGCCGTCGCGCAGCTCCAGGGAGTTGGTTCCGCCGTTAAAAAGAATGGCCTGCGAGTGGTTTTGCCCGTTGAAATCCAGCCCACCGCTGATGGTTCCGCTGTTGACGATAGTCATATCGCTGCCGCTGATCCCGACTCCGCCGACGCCAATATCCCCGACGCCGTTTATTCCGCCTGCTGTACCGGGTTCACCGCCGTTACCGCCCGAAATCCTGCCGGTATTAACGACGCTCCCGCCGCCGGAGGTCATGCTGATCCCAGCGCCACCAGCGCCACCGGCATTACCGCCCCCGCCTCCCCCGCGGTTACCCGTGCCGCCAAGGATATCGCCGTTATTTATGACCTGGCCGCCAGCGCCAATCAGGACGCCACTCCCGCCTTGACCGCCGCTACCGCCGCGGCTGGTATCACCGCCGCTGCCGCCCCCGGTTCCCCCCTGGCCACCGGAGATACTCGCGCCATTGTCGTTAGTCAGCGTACCGTTGCCGTCAATGGACAAGCCGTTCCCGCCTTTTGCGCCGATCCCGCCGTCGGAGGTCGGGCTGTTACCGTTCGCCCCCGCGCCACCGTCGCCGCCCACAAACGCGCTGTGGTTGGTCACGCTCCCGGCTCCGACAATGGAGACTGCATCACCGCCTGCGCCACCTACGCCGCCGCCGCCCGCAGAATCATCCCCACCTTTACCGCCGGTGACGACGCCGCTGGCTTCGTTGACAACATCCCCGCCACCGTTGATTTCAATCCCAATGCCCCCGGCACCGGAGTCACCGCCCTGCGAGGTACTTAAGTTCCCGCTACCGCCTCCGCGGTTGCCGAGCCCGCCGGTCACTTCGCCGAAGTTACTGACGCTGCCGCCGCCTTCAAGCTCGATCCCGCTGCCGCCTTTCCCGCCGTCACCGCCGTCACCACCGCTGAGATTATCCCCGGTACTGTTAGAGTTACCGCCGCCACCTGTCCCGGCGTTGCCACCGATAATATGGCCGCCATTGTTATTAATGACGTTGCCGCTGCCTTTAACCGTAATCCCGCTGCCGCCGTTGCCGCCTGCAGAACCATAACCTACAACGCCTGTTCCCTGGCCAGACTCAACCGCCCCGCCGTTACCGCCGTCGCCGCCGCTGCCGCCCAGGATTCTGCCGCTGTTGGTTATCGTACTGGTGTCGCTCAGCCAGACCCCGCTCCCGCCTTCGGCCGCCTCACCGCCGCTTCCGCCAACGCCGATCACATTGGCGTTGCTTTTGGTGTCGGCATTAGCCGCAAGGCCGCCCGTGGCACCCCGCCCACCGGTAATTTCACCGGTGTTAGTGACATTCCCGCCCTGGGTCAACATGACGCCATCCCCGCCCGCGCCGCCTGCTCCACCGCTGCCGCCGTGGAGCGTTTCTCCCGCCGTCGTTTGGTCGTTTGCCGCTGCGCTTCCGGTGTTACCCCCGTTACCACCGTCGCCGCCGGTGATGGAACCGCCGTTGGTATAGCTGCCCGTGCCGGTGATCAGCACGCCAGCGCCACCGTCACCACCGTCACCGCCGTTACCCCCGTTGCCCGCATCGGCCACGTCCGTGGTATTGCTGCCGCCGTTGCCTCCCCGACCACCATTTCCGCCTGTGATATCGCCGCTATTGCTACCGCTGCTGCTGTTCAGCACCGACCCGGCTGAGCCGCCACCGCCGCCGCCGCCGGCAGAACCGCTGCCGTTGGTGGCTGTCCCGTCTGGCTGCTGGCCTGTGCCTCCGGTAGCGGTGCCTGGAGGGAGTGAATTATCCACGCCATTCACGCTTCCTGCGCCGCCATTTTCCCCCTGGCTGCTCCCCTGCCCACGCTCACCGGAACCACCGTCACCGCCGTTGCCGCCGATGCCCGTTGTGGTATCCATTGTGCCGCCACCGCCGCCCTGAGCGCTGTCAGAAGAGGTCGCCGGGCCACCGGTCTGGCCATCTGCGGCAAACGTTAGCTGTGGAATGGCGCTTAATAAGGCGGCACTGATAGCGGTGGCAATCAAACGTCGCTTGCCGGGGTTCGGTAATATACGGGGCATTTGCATCCTCTTTAACTCTGCGGAGTCTGTTGATTCGAAATATCAGAAACAGGCGTGCAACAATTTATTTAAAATTGCCTTCGGGTTTTAAAAGACGAACGAAAACGACTTTCAAACGAAAGGTAAAATCACTAAAAAATGTTTCTGGCGTTAATTTAATGTAATTACAAAAACACCAGAGCGATGACGAAATTAACCTTTCACGGCCATGTATTTCATGAAAGAAGTTTATTTCGGCGACTGATTTTAACACCGCAAAAACAGACTTAAGCAAAACTAAATTGTATTACAATTTAATTTGACGCATGGAATGAATAATAAGGAGAATTTGAGCGAGGATAAAAACTGATGTTCTTAGACAAAAAACAAAGAGTAACCAATTGTTTTTATTTACCTTAAAACAATTTAACACCTATAGGCGTGAAATACTCAAAAACGACAACTTACAGATTAATCCTATTAACAAGTGAGCATTAATTTTGTTTTTGAAAGCAAAGAATCAATTTAGTTATCAAAAAAACACGAATAAAAACCCTACCTTCAGTGCAACAAATAAACCATTAACAAGTTTAAAAAGCCCCAATAAAGTCTATTTAATATCACGTAAATGCGTCGCAATCCCCCATTTAACCAATTTGATACATTCACCTTCAATATTCATGATGCTATAACTGCAGTTTTGATGTCCATATTGTCTGAGATCGTCGGTAATTAAAGCGCCTTTCAATTGCCAGAGGACAATTTCCAAAGCATGGCCGTGAGTCACAATAATCACCGTGTCGTTCCGGTGGCGTTCATTCAAATCGTTCAGGCAGGAAAACAGGCGGCGACTAACGTTATCCAGGCACTCCCCTTCAGGAGTCACTCGGTGCGGCTCGCCCGATAGCAGGGTATTAAACAGCCCGGGATGTGTTTTTTGCGCCTCGATAACATTTAGCCCCTGGAGTGGGCCAAAATCACGTTCCTGTAGACGTTCATCCACGGTTGTCTGGCTGTGCAATTCACTGGCCAGCACATTAGCCGTGCCCTGTGCACGCAGCGCCGGTGACGTATAAATATGGGGGGCGGATAAATCGGCCAACTCGGCAGCCAGCGCAAAGCTCTGCCGGAGCCCCCGCGCCGTGAGCTGGCTTTCCAGCCTCCCCTGAATAATCCCCTGTTGATTCCCCTCACTTTCGCCATGCCGTACCAGAATTGCCCGCACGCTCTTTCCTTTGTTGAAAATTTAATTTAGCATTTACTAAATTTAGAGTTATCTAAAGTAAAAATCATGACACCTGAACTTTCCCAGCTTCAGTCCAGTGCGGACGAAGCCGCCAAATTGCTAAAAGCCATGAGTAATCCCCGGCGTTTGCTGATCCTCTGCCTGCTGCTCGACTCCCCAGGCACCGGGGCCGGAGAACTTGCCGCCGCCGCAGGATTGAGCCCCTCAGCGACCTCCCAGCATCTGACGAAAATGAAGGATGAAGGGCTCATAGCGCACCAGCGTAATGCTCAGCGTGTGCTTTATTTCATCAAAAATAGCGCGGTACGCGAAGTGATCGCGACGCTGAAAACCATTTACTGCCCCTGAGGAACATCATGACTATTTCATCCATCTTGCCAGAAGAAGCGAAAAAGCTCATTGCCGGCGGTGCCGCGCTGATCGACATCCGCGAACCGGATGAACATGCCCGTGAGAACATTCCAGAGGCGCATCTGATGCCGCTTTCCGCCATTGAAAACGGCGCCAGGCTGGGGCCGCTAGATCCTCACGACGTGGTGATTTTCCACTGTCAGTCCGGAATGCGTTCTTCTCAGCATGCCCAAAAGCTGGCGGCGCTTGCCGAACCGGCCCAGGTCATGCTGCTGGCCGGGGGCCTCGAAGCATGGAAAAAAGGCGGGCAGGAGATTCTGGCGGATAAAAGCCAGCCTCTGCCAATCATGCGGCAGGTACAAATCGTGGCGGGGACGTTAATCCTGCTTGGGGTCGTGCTCGGGTACAGCGTTAATAGCGGATTTTTCCTGCTTTCCGGCTTTGTTGGAGCAGGTTTGTTGTTCGCAGGTATCAGCGGATTTTGCGGTATGGCACGTCTACTGGCCTGGCTGCCGTGGAACCGGCGCTAGCGTATCTTGCTTTATCCGCCTCGATTTCTGATCTATGGTTATCAGGCGGCAAAACCGCATTAAATTCCCTTAGCATTCAGAGGTTTTTCTATGTTCAAACCAGGTGATGTGGTGCAGCCCAAACAGGGCGGCCCTAAGCTACAGGTGGTTGAGGTTCAGGGAGAAGATTTGATTTGCGTCCCGGCCGCGACCTTAGGTGCGGATCAACTGACGCTGAAAGCAGATTCGGTTTCGCTGTACCAGGAAGAAGGCGATTTCGGCGTTTGCTAAGCAACAAAAAACGGCGTGAGGTTAATCACGCCGTTCTTCTCAATAAAAGTGCCCCTATCCTTGTCGTCGCCATTCATAAACAACCGGGCACGGCGGCAATCCAGGCCAGCAATCAATAGCCCTTCTCATAACCCGCAAAGAAACATCGAACCACAACGTCCGCGTTGACCTCTTTCAGAAAGTCAGCCACAGACTCTTTATCCAGCTGATAGCGGCGAGTTAACACCCCGGCTTCCCAGGCTGCACGCTGGCGATCGCCGGTCTGCTCGGCCATATGGTGAGTAAAGCCCAGCACAAAGCCGCGTTTGTAATCCGCGCAGAAACGCTCCACGTTAACTGCGCTGTCGGCCTGTCGGGCTTTCATTCCGGCCATCAGGCCCTTACCAAAATGGTTATCCATCAGCGACTCCTCATCACTCGCTATATAAATAATTATATAACGATTCTAAGCGCGATGGATATCCCTAAAACCCGGAGTTTTTGGGGGATGTTGTGCATTAAGACGTAATTAAATCATCTCGTTGATAATCAATAAGAAATTAAAAACGGAACCACAAAATCAGGAAATGCCAGCGGCAAAGTGTGTTTCAACGCACTTTATCGACAAAAAACCTATAAATAAAAATTTATAGCTAATTGATGAAAACATTGCAGTGACATACTCTACACACAGTGATTTACATGTTTTATAACACCAATAATTAGCCATAAAAGTAGCGCAAGCGACTACTTTTAAACCGGAGTCAACATTATGTTTTCCCCTGAGTCACGCTTACGCCATGCCGCCGCAGATATTTTTGCAATGGTAGTGTATTGCTCGGTAGTGAACATGATGATTGAGATCTTCCTCTCAGGCATGACCTTCGAGCAGTCGCTCTCTTCCCGCCTGGTCGCCGTGCCGGTCAACATTATTATCGCCTGGCCCTATGGCTTCTACCGCGATGCCTTTATGCGTACCGCGCGCCGCATGACCCCGGCGAGCTGGGCGAAAAACCTGGCTGACGTGCTGGCTTATGTGACTTTCCAGTCCCCGGTTTACGTGCTGATTTTATGGAGCGTGGGCGCTGACTGGCACCAGATTGTGGCTGCCGTGACCTCGAACCTGTTGGTGTCGATGATGATGGGTGCCGCTTACGGCTACTTCCTGGATTTCTGCCGCCGACTGTTTCGCGTCAGCGGCCAGATGGGCGTGAAAGCGGGCGCCTGAGTCCCGACATGCAAAGGCGACTGGCCTGAAGCCAGTCGTTCACTTATTCAGATTCGCCAAATAACCCTGTCAGATATCTTTCCAGCGCAATACGGGAACTGAAACCATGCGGAATACCGTAGTGCTCGTGCGTTTCGCCGGCAAGATAGAGCGGGAACTGCTGGTAGTGATCGCAGGTTTTCATCTCTGAAGCCGGTTCGGCCAGCGACTGGCTGCGCTCTCTCAGGGTAGGGTGAATAATCAGAGCGGTGCGCCCCATGCGCGCTTCGCGGTTAACATAAACGTAATTCTCACCACGACGGTAGCCGTAGGTTTTTGCCGTTACCACATCCATGGTAAAACCCGATTTCTCAAGTACTCGGGCCACCTCATCCGGTCGTAAATACATAGATTTTCCTCGTCATCATTTACTGCATCGCAACCATACAATAAGCAGCATTGGCAACGCTTTCGGAATTGTCCAGAAAGGCCGGCAAAGGCTTTGCGCCGCCCCATAACTAAAATCCATGGTCTACACTTAGCGTTACATCTTAAAAAGGGAGACAATAATGGCTAGCCGAGCAAACAAAAATAACGTTGACGATCAGGTAGACGAAATCAATAACGATGTCAGTCAGCTGGCAGATACGCTGGAAGATGTATTGAAATCCTTCGGCAGTGATGCGAAAGATGAAGTTGATGCCGCACGTAAAAAAGCCGAAGCGCTTCTGAAAGAGACCCGTGCAAGGATTAACGGTAATCAGGGCCGAGTGACGCAAGCCGCGCGAGATGCTGTTGGCTGCGCAGATTCCTATGTTCGCGACAAACCCTGGCAGAGCGTGGGGATTGGCGCAGCGGTAGGTATTGTCCTTGGGGCATTACTGGTGTCACGCCGCTAACCCCAGGCGTTTAACAGTCGATAAATGAGACTAAATGCGCGTTGTAACCCCGGCCCCATTCGCCGGGGTTTTTACTTTATGGCCAACCGCAGTTGAAGCGCATAGCGCTGGGCTATTTCATACGAACTGATATTGGTAAAACTCAGCAGCAAACCACCGGGCCCATGATGTTCAATTCGCCAGTGGCTGAGTGCCTGGACGGCAAGTCCTGCGGCTCTGGCTTTGCCCTCGATAATGAACTCGTCACCTTCGACTTGCATCACCATCTGAATGCCGCCTTCCTGAGGCACAACCGTAAACCCTTGCTCACGTAGCGCCTCCTCGAGCCATAACCGGCGTTCAGCGTAGCACTGACGCATTTTTTTTAAGTGCCGCCAGAAATGCCCCTCCCGCAAGAAGTCGGCGATAGCCTGCTGAATAAGTATTGGAGCGGTACAGGGTTGCCTGCGAGCCTGACGCTGAAAATCTTCTACCGCGTGGGAAGGCACCACCAGCCATGCAACACGCAGGGCCGGAAACATCGACTTACTGAAAGTCCCCGCGTAAATAACCCTCTGCGGGCTGTCCAGACTTTTTAGCGGCGGCAAGGGCTTGCCGTGGTAGCGAAACTCGCTGTCGTAATCATCTTCAATGATCCAGCTTTGTTCCCGACTGGCCCATTCCAGCAGCGCGTGTCGCCGTGAAAGAGAGAGCGCCACGCCTGACGGACTTTGGTGCGCAGGCGTCAAAAGTGCAAAACGGGCATTGGGAAAATGGTTCACGCCGTAATCAACCTGCATGCCCTCATCGTCCACGGGGATCGCCCGGATCGCCATCCCCGCTTTTACAAAATCAGGCCGAACAAAGCGGTAACCCGGATCTTCCAGCCAGATGCCATCCCCGGGCCGCGCAAGCGTGGCGAGGATCAGGGCAATACCAGCCTGGAAGCCGGGGGTAATAAAGATTTGCTCCGGCTGGCAGTCAATGCTGCGGGAGAAGCGCAGGTAATCCACAATCGCCTGCTTCAATGAGGCTTCCCCGCTGGGTTCCGGCAGCATCAGGTCAAAACGAGTTTGCTGCCGCAAACGCCGCCCCATAAGCCTCGCCCAAATAGCCCGGGGGAAGAGATCCAGCGCGGGCAGCCCCATCTGAAAAGGCCTGGGTGCGCCCTGCGGGTGAGCGGCCGAAATGTTTTGACCACCGGGATCGTGCTTCACCGATGGACTCACAAAAGTGCCCGCCTGCCCACGTCGCTCCAGCCAGCCCTGAGCCACCAGGTCGCCATAAGCGTTCTCAACCGTGGCTCTGGCAACCCCCAGCTCTAGCGCCAGCGTCCGGCTGGACGGCAGGCGACTCCCTGCCGCCAGTTCACCGCTGTTTATCGCCTGCTTTAGCTGACGGGCAATTTGCTGGTAGCGCGGCTGAGCGGGATGAGAGGTCACGGTAAGCGGCGCAAATTTTTGTTTCATGGTCTGGTTTTTTAGTTAATTTATGGCTCTCTTTGATAGTCCATCATAGTGGTAAATTGTCCTCACACCAACCTGAGGAGCCACACCATGATCGAATTACGTCAGCCTTACTATGAACTCTCCCCCAACGTGATCAAACCGATGCGGCAGGCGCTGCAGGGGCTGGAAAACGGCCCCCTGAGCAACGAGCTGATCGAGTTGGTTTTCCTGCGTGTGTCGCAGATTAACGGCTGCGCCTATTGCCTGGAGATGCATGCCAAAGCGCTGCGTAAATCCGGCGTTGACCAGGTGAAGCTGGATTCACTGGCGGGGTGGAAAGTCAGCCACCAGTTTACGGAGAAAGAACGTGCGGCGCTGGCATGGGCAGAAGCGCTCACCCTGATTGCCGACAGCAATGCCGAAGATGATGTGTACCAACCGCTGCTGCAGTTTTTCAGCGCCGAGGAGATTGTAGATTTGACCCTGGCGGCCAGCATGATGAATGCGTTTAACCGCGTTGCGATTGGGATGCGGCAGTAAGAGATTTTTTTGTCTTTGAGACACAAACACGTTCTATGTAGCCTGGAGAATATTACGTTCACTTCCAGGCCTGTTTGATATGCAGCCACTGTAACGGTGAGCGTCTTAGGGGAGTCACCGTCACTCCCCTAAGAACCCGGACTCCCGGCGAAATAAATCGCCTCTGTTTTATCTCCCAGTCCTGGGTCGGAGATAAAACAGAGGCGATTTAAGCCGGAGCCGAGCCTCGCTTTTAACCTGCAGCCACACGGGACGTTAACGTTGCTGCAAGTCTTACAGCCACGCCCTTGTTCCCGGCTCTCAGCACCCCCGGTTATGACCCAACTCAGACGGGGTTGAGCTGTCGGGAACGAATCGCGAACGACCCCGAATGTTTGGGTGATAACCGGTGGGTTTACCGCTTCAGCGGCGACGAGCTCGCAGGGCGACGGGGGTTGTCAGGGGCCCCCTGACACGTTCACGTGCTTTGAACATGCATAGGAAACAGGATTACAAGTGACCGGAATCTCAACCGTTCTTTCATAGATAAAGCTCTTTCTACTGAAAAAGATCCCCCTTCCCCTACACTTTTCAACCCCCTACAAAAAATCACAGAAACACTATATCTTGCGTGGTTGAAAATTTTAAAATCAACATCTAGTATTTCTTTCAGTACGAACACACCACCCGCTGTCCACTTTATGCGGCGTTCCATTATTCTAAAGGGAAATACGAATCATGCGCATTACTATTTACACTAAAGATGACTGTGTTCAGTGTCATGCTACAAAACGGGCGATGGAGAGCCGGGGTTTTGCCTTCGACATGATCAACCTCGATCAGTATCCGGAAGCGGCTGACGACCTGCGGGCCAAAGGCTTTCGTCAGCTGCCGGTGGTGGTAACCGAAGCCGAAAGCTGGAGTGGTTTTCGCCCGGATATGATCAATCGCCTGTGCGTTGCTGCCAGCGCATGAGCACCCTCGTCTACTTCTCCAGCGAGTCGGAAAACACCCTGCGTTTTATCGAACGCCTGGGACTGCCCGCCTTACGCATTCCCCTGGAGGTAAAAGCGCGCCTGGAAGTGACGGAACCCTACATTTTAATCGTGCCCAGCTATGGCGGCGGCGGCATTGCCGGGGCGGTACCGCCGCAGGTGATCCGCTTCCTGAACAACCCGAACAATCGCGCGCTGATCCGCGGCGTGATCGCCAGCGGTAACCGCAGTTTTGGCGAAGGGTTTTGCCGGGCCGGGGACGTCATTTCACAAAAATGCCAGGTGCCTTACCTCTACCGTTTTGAGCTACTGGGCACCCCGCAAGACATCGACAACGTGCGTAAGGGAGTAAGCGAATTTTGGCAACGACAGAAGCAGTCCGTTTAGCAACGGAAAGCGTGGACTACCACGCCCTCAACGCCATGCTCAACCTCTATGACAAAGAGGGAAATATCCAGTTTGATAAAGACAAACGGGCCGTGGAAAGCTTCTTTGCCCAGCACGTCTTACCGAACACCGTCAGCTTCCCTAGCCGGCAGGCAAAGCTGGACTATCTGGTGGCCGAGCACTATTACGACGATGCCGTGCTAACCCGCTATTCGCGTCCATTTATCCTTGAACTGTTCGACAGAGCGCACGGCAGCGGCTTTCAGTTCCAGACCTTTTTAGGCGCGTGGAAGTACTACACCAGCTACACCCTGAAAACCTGGGACGGGAAGCACTATCTGGAACATTTCCCGGATCGCGTTTGCATGGTGGCATTGACCCTGGCGCAGGGAGATGAGCCGCTTGCCACACGCCTGATGGAAGAGATGCTCAGCGGCCGTTTCCAGCCTGCCACGCCAACGTTCCTCAACTGCGGTAAGAAGCAGCGGGGCGAGCTGGTTTCCTGCTTCCTGCTGCGGATTGAAGACAATATGGAGTCGATTGGCCGCGCGGTTAACTCGGCGCTCCAGCTGTCCAAACGTGGCGGCGGCGTTGCCTTCCTGCTTTCCAACCTGCGTGAAGCCGGGGCGCCCATCAAACGCATTGAAAACCAGTCATCGGGCGTGATCCCGGTAATGAAGATGCTGGAAGACGCGTTTTCCTACGCCAACCAGCTTGGCGCACGCCAGGGCGCGGGCGCGGTTTACCTCAACGCGCACCACCCGGATATCCTGCGCTTCCTCGATACCAAGCGGGAAAATGCCGATGAGAAGATCCGCATTAAAACGCTGTCGCTCGGGGTGACTATTCCGGATATCACCTTCCAGCTAGCCAAAACCAATCAGCAGATGGCGCTGTTTTCGCCTTACGACGTGGAAAGAATCTACGGCAAGCCGTTTGGCGACATCAGCGTCAACGATCTTTATCAGCAAATGGTGGAGGACGATCGGATTCGTAAGAGCTGGATCAACGCTCGCGACTTCTTCCAGACGCTGGCGGAGATCCAGTTTGAGTCCGGCTACCCGTACATCATGTTTGAGGACACGGTTAACCGGGCAAACCCGGTTGCCGGGCGTATTAACATGAGTAACCTCTGCTCGGAAATTTTGCAGGTAAACAGCGCCTCGACCTACGATGAAAACCTGGATTACGCGCAAACGGGCAAAGACATATCCTGCAACCTTGGTTCGCTGAACATCGCCCATGCCATGGACTCTGAGGATTTTGGCCGCACCGTGGAGACCGCCATTCGCGGCCTGACGGCGGTGTCTGATATGAGCCATATTCGCTCGGTGCCGTCGGTTGAAGCCGGGAATGCCGCCTCCCACGCTATTGGCCTCGGGCAAATGAACCTGCACGGCTACCTGGCGCGCGAGGGCATTGCCTACGGCTCAGCCGAAGGGCTGGATTTCACCAATATCTATTTCTACACCATCACCTGGCACGCGCTTCGCGCTTCCAATGCTTTAGCCCGGGAGCGACAGCAGCGTTTTGCCGGTTTCGAACAGTCGCGCTATGCCAGCGGCGAATATTTCCGACAGTACCTCGAACAAACGTGGGAGCCAAAAACGGAGAAAGTCCGGGCGCTGTTTGCCAAAGCAGGGATTGCGATTCCAGGGCGCGAACAGTGGCAGCAGCTATGCGACGACGTACGCGAGCACGGCCTGTATAACCAGAATTTGCAGGCTATCCCGCCGACGGGATCAATCTCTTACATCAATCACGCGACTTCGAGCATCCACCCGATTGTCTCCCGGATTGAGATCCGTAAAGAGGGTAAAACCGGGCGTGTGTACTACCCCGCCCCGTTTATGACCAACGACAATCTTGAGTTTTACCAGGACGCCTACGATATCGGCCCGGAAAAGATCATCGACACCTACGCCGAGGCCACCCGACACGTTGACCAGGGGCTTTCGCTGACGCTGTTCTTCCGCGATACCGCCACCACCCGCGACATCAATAAAGCGCAGATTTATGCCTGGAAGAAAGGCATTAAAACGCTCTACTACATTCGTCTGCGGCAGCTGGCGCTGGAAGGCACCGAGGTGCAGGGCTGCGTGTCCTGCGCGCTATAACGCAAAGTACCAGGCTAAAGGACAAGGAAAGAAAATGACGCAACTGACGCGCGTAAGCGCCATCAACTGGAACAAAATCGAGGACGATAAAGACCTCGAGGTCTGGAACCGCCTGACCAGTAACTTCTGGCTGCCGGAGAAGGTGCCGCTCTCTAATGATATTCCGGCCTGGCAATCGCTCAGCGAGCAGGAGCAGCAGCTCGTTATCCGCGTGTTTACCGGACTGACGCTGCTGGACACTATTCAGAATACCGTGGGTGCCCCCGCGCTGATGGCCGATTCGCTGACGCCACACGAAGAGGCGGTGATGTCGAATATCAGCTTTATGGAAGCGGTGCATGCCCGTTCCTACAGCTCGATATTTTCCACGCTCTGCCAGACCAAAGATGTGGACGCCGCCTACGACTGGAGCGAGCAGAATGAAGCCCTGCAGCGTAAAGCCTCGATTATTCTGGGCCATTACCGGGACAACGACCCGCTGAAGAAGAAAATTGCCAGCGTGTTTCTCGAGTCCTTCCTGTTTTACTCCGGCTTCTGGCTGCCGATGTATTACTCCAGCCGCGGCAAGCTGACCAACACCGCCGATCTCATTCGGCTGATCATCCGCGACGAGGCGGTGCACGGCTATTACATCGGCTACAAGTACCAGAAAGCGCTGGCGCAGCAGAGCCGCGAGCGCCAGACCGAGCTGCAAAACTTTGCCCTCGATCTGCTGATGGATCTCTACGATAACGAGCTGGCGTACAGCGAAACGCTTTACCGTGAACTGGGCTGGGAAGACGAAGTGAAGGCGTTTCTGAGCTACAACGCCAATAAAGCGCTAATGAACCTGGGCTACCAGGCGCTGTTCCCGGCGGAGATGGCGGAAGTTAACCCGGCCATTCTCGCGGCGTTGTCCCCCAATGCCGATGAGAACCACGATTTTTTCTCCGGCTCAGGCTCCTCCTACGTAATGGGCAAGGCGGTGGAAACCGAGGACGAGGACTGGGATTTCTAGTAATCTGGCCATTGAGCATTTTGCGAGGTGGCTTATGTCGTTATTTCGTTGTTCTGTTTTGGCGCTGCTTTGCGGCAGCGCACCGTTAGCCTTTGGCGCCCCGCTGCTGCTGGACACGGCACAGCTGGCGCACAGTAAGCAAGAGATTAGCCAGCAAAACCCGGCCCTGATGCCCGCCTGGCAAGCCCTTAAGCATAAAGCCGACCAGGCGCTAATTCATCCGCTCTACAGCATCACCCAAAAAAGCCCCGGCGCACCGGCAGGCGATCCTCACGACTATTACAGCTTTTCTGACTACTGGTGGCCCGATCCTAAAAGCCCCGACGGCCTGCCGTGGGTGCGAAAAGATGGCCAGATCAATCCCGTCGCCGTCGGCAAGCAAAGCGATAAAGCCCGCCTGAACAGCATGACCGATGACGTATGGAATCTGGCGCTGGCCTGGCAGTTATCCGGTAAAGATACCTACGCGGAAAAAGCCCGCCAGCAGCTGGTGAATTGGTTTATCACGCCGGAAACCCGGATGACGCCGAATCTCGCTCACGCCCAAACCATTCCCGGGAGAAAAGGCGTGCGCGGCACTGGTATTCTCGACGGACGCGGCTTTGTGCGGCTTATTGATGCCATTGAGCTGCTGCACGACGGCGGAAAGCTGGATGATAAAACCTGGCGCTCGCTCAGGCAGTGGTACCGGGATTATTACCAGTGGCTGACCACCAGCGAAAACGGCCAAAAAGAGGCTGCGGCTGAAAATAATCATGGCACCTGGGACGACGTTCAGGCCGCCGCGATTGCCCTGTGGCTGGGGGATAAGGACGCGGCCAAACAGCGTTTGATTTCTGCCACCCAGCGCATTCCGGTGCAGTTTGACGCCAAAGGCGTGCCGGTGACGGAAATTGAGCGCACGCGTTCCTGGCACTACAGCAACTTTATTCTCGATGCCTGGAACCCGTTAGGGCTGTTGGGTGAAAAAGTTGGGGTCAACGTCTGGCAGGCCAAAAGCGGTGAACACAGCCTGCAAAATGGCTACCTGTACATCGCCCAGTTTGTCGATAGCCAAACCCCGTGGCCGTACCCCAATATCGAGCCGTTCAAGCCCGATGAGGCGCTGGAAAATATGGTGACCGCCGCACATGCCTGGCGGGAAAATAATACATTTAAAGACAAAGCCCAATGGCTGCTTAACCGGAATAAAACTGCCGTCATTAATTTAATTGCTCAGCCGTAATACGCCTGTCATTTCAGCCTGAATCACCCAAATTCAGGCTGAATATTCACCTCATTGACAAAAAATATTCCACCGCACTTATTCCCTCTCAGGCCAGTGCTCATGGGAAATTTCTCCCACATTCATCGCGCGGATATTTTGACATCACAGAATCGAGGGTTGCCTCAGATTCTTAGTATGTTAGGGTATATACCGGTCATTATTTCCATCAGGAATCATCTATAAATAAATTAAATACAGGAAGCCGTTTATTGCATGGCAATTAAATTAGAAGTGAAGAATTTATATAAAGTATTTGGCGAACATCCACAGCGCGCGTTCAAATACATTGAGAAGGGCATTTCCAAGAGTGAATTACTGGAAAAAACGGGTCTGTCGCTTGGCGTAAAAGACGCCAGTCTGGCCATTGAAGAAGGCGAGATTTTTGTCATCATGGGGTTGTCCGGCTCAGGAAAATCCACCATGGTTCGCCTTCTCAATCGCCTGATTGAACCCACCCGTGGACAGGTACTGATTGACGGCATTGATATTGCCAAAATATCAGACTCAGAACTCCGCGAGGTGCGCAAAAAAAAGATCGCAATGGTCTTCCAGTCCTTTGCTTTAATGCCGCATATGACGGTGTTAAATAATGCCGCTTTCGGTATGGAGCTTGCGGGAATTCCGGTCAAAGAACGGCATGAAAAAGCGCTGGATGCGCTACGTCAGGTCGGACTTGAGAATTATGCCCATGCTTATCCCGATGAATTGTCCGGCGGGATGCGTCAGCGCGTAGGTCTAGCCCGTGCGCTGGCCATAAATCCAGACATATTACTTATGGATGAAGCCTTCTCCGCGCTTGACCCCTTAATTCGGACCGAAATGCAGGACGAATTAATTAAGCTGCAGGCAAAACATCAGCGCACCATCGTGTTTATTTCCCACGATCTCGACGAAGCCATGCGTATTGGCGATCGCATTGCCATTATGCAGGGCGGCGAAGTGGTGCAGGTCGGTACGCCGGATGAAATCTTAAATAATCCGGCCAACGATTACGTGCGCACCTTCTTCCGAGGCGTGGACATCAGCCAGGTCTTTAGCGCCAAAGATATTGCCCGCCGCAGCCCGGCTGGGCTACTGCGTAAAACCAGCGGCTTTGGCCCTCGTTCGGCGCTGAAACTGCTGCAGGATGACGACCGCGAATATGGCTATGTCATTGAGCGCGGACAAAAATTCCTTGGCATCGTCTCTACCGATTCACTAAAAGCGGCACTGGCGGCGGGCGAAGGTCTGGACCATGCGTTTCTGGCTTCCCCGGAGGCGGTTTCCGCCGAAACCTCGCTGAGCGATCTGCTCTCTCATGTCGGCCAGGCTCCGTGCGCGGTGCCGGTGGTCAGCGAAGAGGGGCAGTACGTGGGCATCATCTCAAAAGGGGTGCTGCTGCAGGCATTAGATCGTGAGGGGGCAAGTCAATGAGTGACGCAACTAATCCATGGGATACCGGCAGCGCGGCAACAGACGCCGCAACCAGTCAGGCAACAGGTTCTGCAGACGCATGGGGCGCTCCGGCGTCGGATGCGGCCACCAGCGGAGGCGCTGACTGGCTGAATTCGGCCCCGGCAGCCGCGCCTGAACATTTCAATATTCTGGATCCGTTCCACAAAACGCTGATCCCTCTCGACAGCTGGGTGACGGAGGGGATCGACTGGGTGGTGACCCATTTCCGCCCGGTGTTCCAGGGCATTCGCGTGCCGGTGGATTATATTCTCAGCGGCTTCCAGCAGCTGCTTTTGGGGATGCCCGCGCCGGTCGCGATTATCGTCTTTGCGCTGATTGCCTGGCAAATGTCCAGCCTCGGCATGGGCGTTGCCACGCTGATTTCGCTGGTCGCCATTGGCGCGATTGGGGCCTGGTCGCAGGCGATGGTCACTCTCGCGCTGGTGCTGACGGCCCTGCTGTTTTGTATGGTGCTCGGCCTGCCTCTCGGGATTTGGCTGGCGCGCAGCGAACGTGCGGCGAAAATCGTTCGCCCCTTGCTGGATGCCATGCAGACCACCCCGGCGTTTGTTTACCTGGTGCCTATCGTGATGCTGTTCGGCATCGGCAACGTGCCTGGCGTGGTGGTGACGATTATCTTTGCCCTGCCGCCTATCGTGCGCCTGACTATCCTGGGCATTAAGCAGGTGCCGGAAGATTTGGTCGAAGCGGCGCGCTCATTCGGTGCCAGCCCGCGCCAGATGTTGTTCAAAGTGCAGCTTCCGCTGGCGATGCCAACCATTATGGCCGGCGTTAACCAGACGCTGATGCTGGCGCTGTCGATGGTGGTTATCGCGTCGATGATTGCCGTGGGAGGGCTCGGCCAGATGGTTCTGCGCGGCATTGGCCGCCTTGATATGGGTCTGGCTACGGTCGGTGGCGTGGGGATCGTGATCCTGGCCATTATTCTCGACCGCCTGACTCAGTCCATTGGGCGCGATTCCCGCTCCCGTGGCAACCGCCGCTGGTATACCACCGGCCCGCTGGGTCTTGTGACCCGTCCCTTCATGAAATAAGCCTGGCGGCGGCTTCGGCCGCCCCTCGCCCCATCACCATTAAAAAGGAATAACGATGCGACACAACGCTATTTTAGCCACAGCTCTTGCGACACTCGTTACCACCAGCGCTTTTGCCGCAGACCTGCCGGGCAAAGGCATTACCGTTCAGCCGGTACAGAGCACCATCGCCGAAGAAACCTTCCAGACGCTGCTGGTCAGCCGCGCGCTGGAGAAAATGGGCTACACCGTGAACAAGCCAAGCGAGGTGGACTATAACGTAGGCTACACCTCTATCGCTTCCGGCGACGCCACCTTCACCGCCGTTAACTGGCAGCCGCTGCATGATGATATGTACGCCGCTGCGGGCGGGAGCAAGAAATTCTACCGGGAAGGCACCTTCGTGACCGGCGCGGCTCAGGGCTACCTTATTGATAAGAAAACCGCTGACCAGTACCACATCACCAATATCGAGCAGCTTAAAGATCCGAAAATCGCCAAACTGTTCGACAGCAACGGCGACGGCAAAGCTGACATGATGGGCTGTACGCCAGGCTGGGGCTGCGAGGCGGTGATTAATCACCAGAATGAAGCCTATAAGCTGGCGAATACCGTGACCGTGAACCACGGCAACTACTCGGCGATGATGGCCGACACTATCGCGCGCTTCAAAGAAGGTAAGCCGGTGCTGTATTACACCTGGACACCGTACTGGGTGAGCGATGTGCTGAAGCCGGGCAAAGACGTGGTGTGGCTGCAGGTGCCGTTCTCTTCCCTGCCGGGCGAGCAGAAAGATATTGATACTAAACTGCCTAACGGGGCGAACTACGGCTTCCCGGTGAACACCATGCACATTGTTGCCAACAAGGCCTGGGCCGAGAAAAATCCACAGGCGGCGAAGCTGTTTGCCGTCATGAAATTACCGCTGGCGGATATCAATGCCCAGAATGCGATGATGCATAACGGTAAGTCTTCTGAGGCCGACATTAACGGCCACGTCGACGGCTGGATTAAGGCGCACCAGGCGCAGTTTGACGGCTGGGTGAAAGAGGCACTGGCGGCGAAATAAACCGCCCCTCACCCTGACTTTCTCCCCAAAAGGGAGAGGGAATAAACAGACAAACACCTTTTCTCTTCTCCTTCTTTTCTCCCTCTCCCTTCCAGGGAGAGGGCCGGGATGAGGGTCAATAACCGCACGATCCGACACCCACCTTCGCTTCTGCTGTCATCATTTTTCGCTATTATTCAGACCTCTCTTTGGCAAGTTGAAGATAATAATGAAAAACAATACTCACGGACTCAGCCCGGCGCTGATCGTCCTGATGTCCGTCGCGACCGGCCTCGCGGTTGCCAGCAACTACTACGCGCAGCCGCTGCTCGACACCATCGCAAACGCCTTTTCGCTCTCGGTGAATCAGGCCGGATTTATCGTTACCACTGCACAGCTCGGCTATGCCGCAGGGCTGTTGCTGCTGGTGCCGCTTGGGGATATGTTCGAGCGCCGGGGGCTGATCGTCTTTATGACGCTGCTGGCAGCCGGTGGGATGCTGATCACCGCCACCAGCCAGTCCCTGTGGATGATGATTCTGGGCACCGCGCTGACCGGGCTCTTCTCCGTGGTCGCGCAGATTCTTGTGCCGTTTGCCGCGACGCTCGCGGCACCGGAAAAGCGCGGGAAGGTTGTCGGGACTATCATGAGCGGGCTGCTGCTCGGGATTCTGCTGGCGCGAACCGTCGCGGGTTTATTGGCAAGCCTTGGCGGCTGGCGCACCGTTTATTGGGTTGCCAGCGTGCTGATGGCGCTGATGGCGCTGGCCCTGTGGCGCGGGCTGCCGCAGGTGAAGCAGGACAGCCACCTCAACTACCCGCAACTGCTGACCTCAATCTTCAGCCTGTTTATTAAAAACAGCCTGCTGCGTACCCGCGCCTTGCTGGGCTGCCTGACCTTCGCCAACTTCAGCATTCTCTGGACGTCGATGGCGTTCCTGCTGGCCTCGCCGCCGTTTAACTATTCCGAAGGGGTTATCGGCCTGTTCGGCCTTGCGGGAGCCGCTGGCGCGCTCGGCGCTCGCCCCGCAGGCGGGCTGGTTGATAAGGGCAAAGGGCACCACACCACCACCATTGGTCTGCTGCTGCTGTTACTTTCCTGGGCCGCAATTGCTTTCGGTCAGTTCTCTGCCCTCGCCCTGATTGTGGGTATCCTGGTGCTGGATCTCACCGTCCAGGGCGTCCACATCACCAACCAGAGCCTGATATACCGCATGATGCCGGAAGCCCGTAACCGACTGACCGCCGGGTACATGACCAGCTACTTCATCGGCGGCGCGGCGGGTTCTTTGATTTCAGCGAGCGCTTACCAACATGCCGGCTGGAACGGGGTGTGCATTGCCGGCGCCAGCGTCGCCCTACTAAATTTGGTAGTGTGGTGGCGCGGATACCAGCGGCAGGCCGATTAGCGCAATATTGTCGCTTCCCGTAAGGGAAATTGAAGATGTAATGGCGGGGACAGTCTGTTAAGGTTGTCCCCGTTTACTAATTCGAGTGACATTAACGTAGGTTATTTATTAACACCCTATATGGATAGACCCGCAACTGTTTCAGCTGACAACCGCCAGGGGGCGCAATTGTTCTTCAGTCTGAAAGCAGCGTTTCCATTGCCATTTCTCCTGTCCTCAAGGCACAAAGCCTCCGGCTTCGCTGCCGTTAAACGCCGTTATACCACTCGAAACCCATTTTCTCTCCCCACGCTGCTTAGCGCTCTGGGCTACGGCTTAGCGTGGTTTACGCCGATGGTGGCAACAACCAAACGTATATAAACGTATACAAACGTATAAATAATACATTTACTTTATTTGTCACCATCGTTACTATATCGGCTGCAACTAATGAGGTTATGCCAAAATGGATAGTTCGTTCACGCCCATAGAACAAATGCTGAAGTTCCGCGCCAAACGTTATCAGGAGTTCCCGTACCAGGAAGTTCTGTTGACGCGTCTTTGTATGCACATGCAGGGTAAACTGCTGGAAAACCGCAATAAGATGCTGAAGGCGCAGGGGATCAACGAGACCTTATTCATGGCACTCATTACCCTTGAGTCCCAGGAAAATCACAGCATCCAGCCTTCTGAGCTGAGCTGCGCGCTGGGTTCATCCCGCACCAACGCCACGCGTATTGCCGATGAGCTAGAAAAACGCGGCTGGATTGAGCGCCGTGAAAGCGACAATGACCGCCGCTGCCTGCATCTGCATTTGACCGAAAAAGGTCACGAATTCCTGAGACAGGTACTGCCACCGCAGCATAACTGCCTGCATCAACTGTGGTCCGCTCTGGATGCTGACGAAAAAACACAGCTGGAAACAATCACCCGTAAGCTGCTCAACCGCCTCGACCAGATGGAAGAGGACAAAGTGATCCTTGAAGCTCTGAGCTAAGCTTTTACCGTCTGTACGTCTGACCACAATCCGATTTCAAAACAACGCTCAGGCCAGCAATCTCCTTGCTGGCCTGTCAGGTCTAACAGGTCGGCTCAGCTGACCGGAAATAATAATAACCAGGTGGAGATTAGCATGAGCGCAAATGCGGAGACTCAAGCCCCGCAGCAACCGGCTAACAAGAAGGGGAAACGTAAAAGCGCCCTGATCTTGTTGACCTTGCTCTTTGTCATTATTGCTGTGGCATATGGAATCTATTGGTTTTTGGTGCTGCGTCACTTTGAAGAGACCGATGATGCTTATGTGGCAGGCAACCAGGTGCAGATCATGGCCCAGGTCTCCGGTAGCGTCACCAAAGTCTGGGCGGACAATACCGATTTTGTGAAACAGGGTGATGTGCTGGTCAGCCTCGACCGCGCCGACGCCGAACAGGCGTTTGAAAAGGCCAAAACCCAACTGGCCTCCAGCGTGCGGCAGACTCGCCAGCTGATGATCAACAGCAAGCAATATCAGGCCAATATCGAACTGCAGAAAACGGCTCTGGCCCAGGCGCAAAGCGACCTGAACCGCCGTATTCCGCTGGGCAGCGCCAACCTGATTGGCCGCGAAGAACTGCAGCACGCCCGTGATGCCGTCACCAGCGCTCAGGCTCAGTTGGATGTGGCCGTGCAGCAATACAATGCTAACCAGGCCATGATTCTCGGCACCAAACTGGAAGAGCAGCCTGCGGTTCAACAGGCGGCGACCGAAGTGCGTAACAGCTGGATGGCGCTGCAGCGTACCACCATCGTCAGCCCGATGACCGGCTATGTTTCCCGCCGTGCCGTGCAGGTTGGCGCCCAAATTAGCCCGTCCACCGCGCTGATGGCCATCGTGCCGGCCAGCGGTATGTGGGTTGACGCTAACTTTAAAGAAACCCAGCTGGCGCATATGCGCATTGGCCAGTCGGCCACCATCGTCAGCGATATCTACGGCGATGACGTGAAGTACACCGGGAAAGTTGTCGGCCTGGATATGGGCACCGGCAGCGCCTTCTCGCTGCTGCCAGCGCAGAACGCCACCGGGAACTGGATCAAAGTGGTTCAGCGTCTGCCGGTACGTATTGAACTGGACGCCAAACAGGTTGAACAGCATCCGCTGCGTATCGGCCTGTCCACGCTGGTGAATGTGGATACCAGCAATCGCGACGGGAGCGTACTGTCCTCTCAGACCCGCACCACGCCGGTTTACGAAAGTAACGCGCGTGAGCTGAATCTGACGCCGGCTAACCAGCTTATTGACCAGATTATTCAGGCCAATGCGGGTTAATAAAGCGGAGGGTGTATGGCACAACAAAAACCGCTAGAAGGCGCCCAGCTGGTCATTATGACCATCGCCCTGTCGCTGGCGACCTTTATGCAGGTGCTGGACTCCACCATCGCTAACGTGGCTATCCCGACGATTGCCGGTAACCTGGGCTCATCCCTGAGCCAAGGGACGTGGGTTATCACCTCGTTTGGGGTGGCAAACGCCATCTCAATCCCGATCACCGGCTGGCTGGCAAAACGCTTCGGGGAAGTGAGGCTTTTCCTGTGGTCGACCGTGCTGTTTGCTATCGCCTCCTGGGCGTGCGGCATGTCCAACAGCCTGACGATGCTGATCTTCTTCCGCGTTATCCAGGGGATCGTTGCCGGGCCGCTGATTCCGCTGTCCCAGAGCCTGTTGCTGAGCAACTACCCGCCCGCCAAGCGCAGCATTGCGCTGGCGCTGTGGTCGATGACGGTGATCGTGGCGCCAATTTGCGGCCCGATTCTGGGCGGCTACATCAGCGACAACTATCACTGGGGCTGGATCTTCTTCATCAACGTGCCGATTGGTATCGTCGTGGTGCTGATGGGCCTGCAGGCCCTGCGAGGCCGCGAAACCCGCACCGAGCAGCGCCGCATTGATGGCGTAGGGCTGGCCTTGCTGGTGCTGGGGATCGGTAGCCTGCAGATCATGCTCGACCGGGGTAAAGAACTGGACTGGTTTAACTCGACCGAAATCATCGTGTTGACGGTGATTGCGGTGGTCACCATCAGCTTCCTGATTGTCTGGGAGCTGACCGACGATAATCCGATAGTCGACCTGTCGCTGTTTAAGTCGCGAAACTTTACCATCGGCTGCCTGTGTATCAGTCTCGCCTACATGCTCTACTTCGGCGCGATTGTGTTGCTGCCGCAGCTGTTGCAGGAAGTGTATGGCTATACCGCAACCTGGGCCGGGCTTGCGTCCGCGCCGGTGGGGGTCATCCCGGTGCTGCTGTCGCCGATTATCGGCCGCTTCGCGCACAAGCTCGATATGCGCCGTCTGGTGACCTTCAGCTTCATTATGTATGCGGTGTGCTTCTACTGGCGCGCGTATACCTTTGAGCCGGGGATGGACTTCGCCGCGTCGGCCTGGCCGCAGTTTATTCAGGGCTTTGCGGTGGCGTGTTTCTTCATGCCGCTGACCACGATTACCCTGTCTGGCCTGCCGCCGGAGCGCCTTGCCGCGGCGTCGAGCCTGTCGAACTTTACCCGTACGCTGGCGGGTTCGATTGGGACGTCGATAACCACCACGCTGTGGACGAACCGCGAGTCACTGCACCATGCGCAGCTCACGGAGTCTGTGACGCCGTATAACCCGAACTCGGTTGAAACCTACAACCAGCTTCAGGGCTTGGGCATGTCGCACCAACAGGCTTCCGGCTACATCGCCCAGCAGATCACCAACCAGGGGCTGATCATCTCCGCCAACGAGATTTTCTGGTTCTCGGCAGGGGTGTTTATTCTGCTGCTTGGGCTGGTGTGGTTTGCCAAACCGCCTTTCGGGGCGGGCGGTGGCGGCGGTGGCGCACACTGACATTCCTCCCTAAAGGAGCCTTCGGGCTCCTTTTTCTTTGCCTCAACCTGGCGGTTTCGCCACACAGGTTGTCAGCTTTGCGCCAGCCCCTGCCCAGATTATTCGTCAGGATAAACAGACCACATGACCTGGAGAATCCTGATGCTGACCAACCCATCGCAAAAATACCTCGCCCATGCGCCGATTCAGTTACCCGACCGACAGTGGCCGGATAGAACCCTGACGCACGCTCCTCGCTGGCTTTCCACTGACCTGCGCGACGGCAATCAGGCGCTGGCCGAGCCGATGGACGCGGCCCGCAAGCTGCGCTTCTGGGATTTACTGCTGAAGTGCGGCTTCAAAGAGATCGAGGTCGCCTTCCCTGCCGCCTCAGAAACCGACTTCCAGTTTGTGCGTCAGCTGATTGAAGAAAATCGTATTCCTGAAGATGTCACCATTCAGGTGCTGACCCAGGCGCGCAGCGACCTGATTGAACGCACCTTTGCATCCCTGGCAGGCGTACACAGCGCCACGGTACATCTGTACAACGCCACCGCCCCACTGTTCCGCAGGCTGGTCTTCCGCCAGAGCAAAGAAGAGATCGTTCAGTTGGCGGTCACCGCCACGCGCCAGGTGCGAGCGCTGTGTGAGGCTAACCCGCAGACGCGCTGGCGCTATGAATATTCCCCGGAAACCTTTTGCTTCACCGAACCGGATTTTGCTCTTCAAATTTGTGAAGCGGTGGCGGATGTCTGGGAACCATCTCCCGATCGACCAATGATTATCAATTTGCCCGCCACCGTGGAGGTGAACACGCCCAACGTCTATGCCGACCAGATTGAGTATTTCTGCCGCCATTTCTCCCGCCGGAATGCGGTGTGCATCAGCGTACATCCACATAACGATCGCGGCAGCGGCGTGGCCAGCGCCGAACTCGCGATCCTCGCCGGTGCGGATCGGGTGGAAGGCTGCCTGTTTGGCAACGGCGAGCGTACCGGGAACGTCTGTCTGGTCACGCTGGCGATGAACCTTTATAGCCAGGGGATTTCGCCGCAGCTGGATTTCAGCGATATGAAGCAGGTGGTGGAACTGGTTGAACAATGCAATCAGTTACCGGTGCACCCTCGCCATCCTTACGCCGGGAAGCTCGCTTTTACCGCTTTTTCCGGGTCGCATCAGGATGCCATTAAGAAAGGGTTTACCGCGCGGGGCGAGTCCAGCTCAGCGCGGTGGGAAATGCCCTATCTGCCCGTTGATCCGAACGATATTGGCTGCAGCTACGAAGCCGTGATCCGCGTCAACAGCCAGTCCGGGAAAAGCGGTGCCGCGTGGATGCTGGAGCAAAACCACGGCCTGGTGCTGCCGCGCGGTTTACAGCAGGACTTTAGTCGCCACGTCCAGGCGCAAACCGACAGGGAGGGGAACGAGATGACGCTGAGCGCCCTGTGGCAGCTGTTCCGCACACTGTACGGCCCGCATCAAACCGCCCCGCGTCAGTTGCTGGATTACCGGACGGAGAGCCAGGCCGATGGTTCACTCCGGCTGTGGGCCCACGTTCAGACGCACGGCGGCGTTATCGCTCTGCAGGGCAAAGGCAACGGTTTACTTTCCGCCGCAGCCGATGCCCTCAAATCTCGTTTTAACCTGGTATTTTCTATTGAGGATTATCATGAGCATACGCTCGGCAGGCACAGCGAAAGCCGCTCGGCCGCTTATCTCCGCTGCACCTTCAGGGAAGGCGTGAGCCGCTGGGGAACTGGCATTGATAACGATGTCTCGCGTGCGTCGCTCCAGGCGCTGTTAAACGCGCTGCCCGAGGGTTAATCAGAGAAGAAATATTCGCTCGGTGAAACGCCGAGCGTTCGCCGAAACATAGCGCTGAAGGCGCTGTGGCTTTCATACCCCAGATCCAGCGCAACGCGCAGCACGGACTGCCCCTGGGCAAGGCGCTCAAGCGCCGCCATCAGCCTTGCCCTGCGCAGCCATTCGCTAAACGCCAGACCCGTTTGCTGACGAAAATGGCGCAGCAAGGTTCTCTCACTGACGTTAAGCCGTTCAGCGGCCAGCGCGTTTGTCCAGGGCTGACCGGGTTCCGCCTGAATCTGGCGACACAGCGCCAGTAGCCCCGGTGACTGCGGCTCGGGAAGATTAAACGGCAGCGCGGCGGTGCCCCGAATCTCATCGAGGATAAGCTCGTAAATTCGCTCTGCCCGACTTCCCGCCGGGTAAGCTTCCGGTAACTGGAGCGAGCAGATAATCAGCTCGCGCAGTAAAGCGGATATCTGCACGACCTGGCAAACCGACGGTAAGTCAGCCCGGGCAAACGGATCAATAAACAATGTGCGCGCCGCTACGTGGCCGATGATTTGCAGGCGGTGCTGAGTGCCAGCGGGTAACCAGACGCCGCGCCCCGGCGGAACCACCCAAATCCCCTGCCCGGTTTCGACGCGCACAACGCCGCTCAGCGTATGCAGCAGCTGAGCGCAGTCGTGACTGTGCCAGGGCTCCGAGGCACCATGGCTGTAATCATGGGCAAAAGGAACCAGTGGCCGCGTGGCAAAACTGAATTTCAGGCTGGTGGACATAGTTCGTTTCGTGAGCAAAAAGATGACGATAGCATACCGCAGGCGTAAAAAAAGGAGCCATATGGCTCCTTTTTACTGTGTGCACAAAACTAGATGTGCAGTTCCTGCAGCTTCTCTTTCGGCAGAGCCAGCTCATCATTGCTGTTGACGCTGACGCCATGCTCAATGATGTGGCGCGCGATATCCTGCGCTTCCTGCAGAGAGTGCATCTGATAAGTCCCGCACTGGTAAACGTTCAGCTCTGGGATCTGGTTTTGCTCTTTCACTTTCAGCACGTCCTGCATCGCCGCTTTCCAGGCATCCGCCACGCGCTGCTCTGCCGGGACACCGATCAGGCTCATGTAGAACCCTGTGCGGCAGCCCATTGGGGAGATGTCGATGATCTCTACCCCGTTCCCGTTCAGGTGGTCACGCATAAAACCGGCGAACAGGTGCTCCAGAGTATGGATCCCTTTTTCCGGCATCACTTCCTTGTTTGGGACACAAAAGCGCAGGTCAAACACCGTAATGGTGTCACCGTGTGGCGTATGCATAGTTTTGGCTACACGGACTGCAGGCGCCCCCATACGAGTATGGTCGACTGTGAAGCTATCCAACAACGGCATCTGGTCACCTCCGATAAAATGATTTTTTTTAAAAATAATTGAAACTATTTTTACGCACGCGAGTCTGAGTATATGAAAGACGCGCATTTGTTATCATCATCCCTGTTATTCAGAGATGAATATTTGGCCACAAGTATGTGGCCATTTTCTTTTCTGTCAGGCATTCTTTTCCAGCCAGCTATCGAACGACTCCGTATCCGCCGCCTCAATATCCCGCTGACGCTGCCATGAAGCATCATGCTCTTTCTGCAGGGCATCCGCGGTTAAAATCTCCAACGGCTCCTGAATCAGCATCTGACGGTATTGTTCCGCCAGCGCAAGGCCGGTGCCACCAATCCCGTTATCAATCATAGAACGTAAAATACGTGCTGAATACGTTAATTCTGGATCGTCAAAGCTGGCAACCAGTTGGTCACAAACTTGCTGGTATTCCTGGCTGTCGGTCATGCCGTCCAGCGTTTCCGCCACGCGGCGTAAATCGGTGAACAGATCTTTGCCTACTTTTGACAGCGGGTGCTGAGCCGTTTCACAGCCAATACCAAGGGTAAGCCCGGGTTTGCGCCCTTCCAGAATCACTCGGTTCCAGTTGGTGCGGGTGCACAGCAGCTCGTCGCTGCTCATCTCCGGCGCATCCGCCAGTACGCACCAAATCATAAACAGGTCGAGGAAGCGAACCTGCTGCTCATCCACGCCGATTGGCGAGAACGGGTTGATATCCAGCGAACGCACTTCGATATACTCGATGCCGCCGCGCAGCAGCGCATCCGACGGCGATTCTCCGTCACGCGTCACGCGCTTTGGACGAATCGGCGCATAGAGTTCGTTTTCAATTTGCAGCACGTTGGTGTTGAGCTGCAGGTGCTTGCCGTCCTTCATCAAACCAATCTGAGCGTACTCTTCCGACGGGGTTTTAATCGCCCGCTTCAGCGCATCGACATAGGTGTTCAGATCGTTGAAGGTAATGCCCAGATTGCTCTGCGACTTGTTGGTGTAACCCAGATCGCTCAGGCGTAATGACGTGGCATACGGCAGGTAATACATGCCGCATTCGGTTTTCTCAAACGGCAACGCGCTCTCTTTGCCCTGCAGGAATGAAGAGCAAATAGCCGGAGAAGCACCGAACAAATAAGGGATAACCCAACCAAAGCGGTAATAGTTGCGGATCAGGCGGAAATAACCGGCAGAAATGGCCTCTTTGCCACTTTCTGCGTCCTGTACGCCGCATTTTGCCTGCCAGAAAGCCATCGGCAGGGAGAAATTGTAATGCACGCCGGAGATGGTCTGCATCAGCGCGCCATAACGATTTTTCAGCCCTTCGCGGTACAGCGTTTTAAAGCGCCCCGCATTAGAAGAACCGTACTGGGCCAGCTCGATGTTCTGACCGTCGTCGATGTAACACGGCATACTTAGCGGCCACATACGTTCCTCGCCCAGTTCACGCGCCGTGTGGCGATGAATGTCACGCAGGAAGGTCAGCATATGGTCAATGTCACCATCAACCGGGGTAATAAATTCCAGGAGGGCTTCGGCGAAGTCCGTGGTAATCCATTTATGTGTAAACGCTGAGCCAAGGCTTTCAGGATGCCCGGTGGTGGCTAAATCGCCTTCTGGCGTCACGCGCAGCGTTTCACGCTCAAGACCACGGCAAATGCCTTTTACTGCTTCAGGGTGTTTTTCCAGCCAGGCCAAAGCCTGTGATACGTCCGGGATCAAATTGACCTCCCGCCTGTCGAATTTATTTTAATAAGCATAATTGTTTTCGCCGGTGATGAAGACTCATCCCACGCAATTAGTGCCACCACGCCATGCCTTGTACCGTTGCAGCCGCGACAACGATGTAGCGTAGCGCTTTGCCAAGGCATAAAAAGAATATCACCGGCCCCCAGCTCAGGCGTAACCACCCGGCCAGCAGGCATAACAGATCGCCTATCAGCGGCATCCAGCTCAGTAACAACGTCGCTGGGCCAAAACGAGTCAACCAGTCGGTCGCTTTCCCCTGCCAGCGCGATTGTATACGCTGCGGGAAAAAGCGCCCCAGAATAACGTTAGTCATACCGCCAAGGCTATTACCGATTGTTGCTATTATCACAAGAACCGATACCGGGCCGCTACCGGCAACCAGAAGCGCCACAAGTACCGCTTCTGAGCTCCCCGGCAGCAGCGTCGCGCTCAGGAAACTGCTGGTGAACAGTGAAAGGAGCGATAGCGTGTCGCTCACAGTAGGCGCACGTCCACAACATCCATTCCCGCGCTACGCGCCGCCTGAAGACCAAAGTCAGCATCTTCAAATACCACACATTTTTCCGGCGCCACGCCCATCAGTTCGGCGCAGCGTAAGAAGGTATCAGGTGCTGGCTTATGGTGTTTAACATGATCTGCTGCCACGACCGCCGCAAAATACTGACGTAAACCAAGATGCTTAAGCAGCGCTTCTGCAATATCGCTTTCGCTACCTGTGCCGACCGACATCGGACGGCGGCCATGCCAGGCTTTCACCACTTCAATCAGCGGCAGCGGACGCACGGTATCAAGCAGCATGGCTCGAACGGCAACAGTTTTTTCAGCCGCCAGACTGTGGGGATCGAGATCGGCATTGTGGCTTTCGATAATTGCAGCAGCAATTTTCCAGCTTGGCGCGCCATTCAGGGCAACCATCGCCTGCTCGTCGAAGCTCATGCCATAGCGGCCAAGGGTTTCGTGCCAGGCTTTACGGTGAGTCGGCTCCGTATCAAGGATCGTGCCGTCCATATCAAAGATTAAACCGTCATAGCGATCGTACATCTCACCCTCACTTCACTGAATGTCGAGGCGGTACTTTAGCGTAAATGGCTGAAATTGTCGCTGTCTGCGGGTAGAGGCGATATTGCGAATAAGGAGTATGAAAAGCTGAACGGTATGTTTGTAACAGGGGAATTTAAATGAAGTTTGAAGGGATGAATCGTGCTGGTGAGAAAGTAACGTTCTCTGTCACACCATCATCGCTAATGATGAGGAAGAAAATGGTGCATCCGGGAGGATGACTCACCGAAGGCTCGCCCTAAAGGGCCGTTGCTGAAGCAACGTTATCCTCCCTGGTGCTTGCGGAGAAATTGACTTTCTCTGTCACACCGTCATCGCTAACGACTGGGAAGAAAATGGTGCATCCGGGAGGATTCGAACCTCCGACCGCTCGGTTCGTAGCCGAGTACTCTATCCAGCTGAGCTACGGATGCATCGGGATTACTGCTTTTACTGCTGACTCAATGTCGCTCATCATGCCGCAACACTGATGAAGATGGTGCATCCGGGAGGATGACTCACCGAAGGCTCGCCCTAAAGGGCCGTTGCTGAAGCAACGTTATCCTCCCTTGTGTTGGCGGAGAAAGTAACTTTCTCTTTCACACCGTCATCGCTAATGATGAGGAAGAATATGGTGCATCCGGGAGGATTCGAACCTCCGACCGCTCGGTTCGTAGCCGAGTACTCTATCCAGCTGAGCTACGGATGCATCGGGATTACTGCTTTTACTGCTGACTCAGCACTACCTACACTCTCAGGCAATACCGGAGAATATGGTGCATCCGGGAGGATGACTCACCGAAGGCTCGCCCTAAAGGGCCGTTGCTGAAGCAACGTTATCCTCCCTTGTGTTGGCGGAGAAAGTAACTTTCTCTTTCACACCGTCATCGCTAATGATGAGGAAGAATATGGTGCATCCGGGAGGATTCGAACCTCCGACCGCTCGGTTCGTAGCCGAGTACTCTATCCAGCTGAGCTACGGATGCATCGGGATTACTGCTTTTACTGCTGACTCAGCACTACCTACACTCTCAGGCAATACCGGAGAATATGGTGCATCCGGGAGGATGACTCACCGAAGGCTCGCCCTAAAGGGCCGTTGCTGAAGCAACGTTATCCTCCCTTGTGTTGGCGGAGAAAGTAACTTTCTCTTTCACACCGTCATCGCTAATGATGAGGAAGAATATGGTGCATCCGGGAGGATTCGAACCTCCGACCGCTCGGTTCGTAGCCGAGTACTCTATCCAGCTGAGCTACGGATGCATCGGGATTACTGCTTTTACTGCTGACTCAGTACTACCTACACTCTCAGGCAATACCGGAGAAGAATGGTGCATCGGGAGGATGACTCACCGAAGGCTCGCCCTAAAGGGCCGTTGCTGAAGCAACGTTATCCTCCCTGGTGCTCGCGGAGAAATTGACTTTCTCTTTCACACCGTCATCGCTAATGATGAGGAAGAATATGGTGCATCCGGGAGGATTCGAACCTCCGACCGCTCGGTTCGTAGCCGAGTACTCTATCCAGCTGAGCTACGGATGCAAAATGGCGGTGAGGCGGGGATTCGAACCCCGGATGCAGCTTTTGACCGCATACTCCCTTAGCAGGGGAGCGCCTTCAGCCTCTCGGCCACCTCACCACACGCCTCTTTCGAGTGCTTCGAGTTACTCGTAAGAGCTTCTCGTCGCTGCGTGGCGCACATATTACTTTCTGGGACTTATAAGTCAAACAATTTTTCCCTACTCGCTATCGATTGCACAAATCACGCTCGATTAGCGTAATTTGGAGACAAAAAGAGTGTTTTATCAACAGGCAAACGGCAATACGCGCGCAGAAACGGCACGCTGATAAGCGAAGCAAAAATGACGTTAACGGGAGAGAAAGGAAACAGCAGGCAGAAGAGGTGCGCCTCGCTGTAGATTTCAGCGAGGCGCGATATTTTTAGAAATTCGTTTGCTGGGATTTTTCAGCCTGGATACGTTGGTAGATTTCTTCGCGGTGTACAGAGACTTCCTTCGGGGCGTTAACACCGATACGGACCTGGTTGCCTTTTACCCCAAGCACAGTCACGGTCACCTCATCCCCAATCATAAGGGTCTCACCAACTCGACGAGTCAGAATTAACATTCTTTGCTCCTTGAAAGATTAAAAGAGTCGGGTCTCTGTATCCCGGCATTATCCATCATATAACGCGAAATCGTAACGAATGACAAATAGATAACACGCACTCTGTCATAGCATTACACTCTGTTATATCTAAGTTTAGCCGATATACACAACTTCAACCTGACTTTATCATTATTGATAGTGTGTAAATGGTAGTACGCCATAACTGAGAACAGTTATGGCGCAATTACACTTTTAGTTATTTTCAGAGTTTTGCCGTAACCCAGGCCTCAACGCCGGCCAGTGCGCCCGGCAATGCCGCTGCGTCTGTACCACCCGCCTGAGCCATATCAGGACGACCGCCCCCTTTGCCGCCTACCTGCTGTGCAACCATCCCCACCAGTTCCCCCGCTTTCACGCGGTCGGTCACCTCTTTGGAGACACCAGCAATCAGAGACACTTTCCCTTCTGCCACGGTGGCCAGAACAATTACGGCGGAGCCGAGCTGATTTTTCAGGTCATCGACCATGGTGCGCAACATCTTAGGCTCGACGTTGCTCAGCTCACTTACCAGTAATTTAACGCCTTTTACTTCAACCGCTTTGCTGGAGAGGTTTGCGCTCTCCTGCGAAGCCTGCTGTTCTTTCAACTGCTGCAGCTCTTTTTCCAGCTGGCGGGTACGTTCCAGCACCGAACGGACTTTCTCGTTCAGGTTCTGGCTGTCGCCTTTCAGCAGTTGAGCGATGTCGTGCAGCTGGTCGCTTTGCGCATGGAGATTGGCCAGTGCGCCTTCGCCAGTCACGGCTTCAATACGACGCACCCCAGCCGCCGTACCGGACTCCGCAACAATGCGGAACAGACCGATGTCGCCCGTACGGGATGCGTGAGTACCGCCACACAGCTCGGTGGAGAAGTCCCCCATGCTCAGAACGCGCACATGGTCGTCATACTTCTCGCCAAACAGCGCCATTGCGCCCTTCGCTTTCGCTGCTTCGAGATCCATGACGTTGGTCTCAACAGGCAGGTTGCGGCGAATCTGCGCGTTAACGATATCTTCTACGGCGCGGATTTCAGCCGGCTTCATCGCTTCAAAATGAGAGAAGTCGAAGCGCAGGCCTTTGTCGTTTACCAAGGAGCCTTTCTGAGCAACATGGGTACCAAGTACCTGACGCAGTGCGGCATGCAGAAGGTGCGTTGCGGAGTGGTTCAGACGAATACGAGCGCGACGAGCTTCATCAACTTTCGCTTCCACGCTGTCGCCGACTTTCAGCACGCCGGAAACCAGCTTGCCCAGGTGGCCGATGGCCTGGCCGTATTTCTGAGTATCGCCAACCGCAAAATCAACGCCGTTAGCTTTGACGGTACCTTTGTCGCCAACCTGGCCGCCGGACTCACCATAGAATGGCGTCTCGTTCAGCACCACGACAGCATCCTGACCAGCAGTAATCTGGTCAACGGATTTGCCGTCAACGAACAGCGCGGTCACTTTCGCGTTCAGGTCGAGACTGTCATAGCCTTTAAATTCAGACGCAGAATCCACGCGGATCATGCTGTTGTAGTCTGCGCCAAAACCGCTGGACTCGCGCGCGCGACGACGCTGCTCTTCCATTGCGGCTTCAAAGCCGGCTTCGTCAACTTTGATGTTGCGCTCGCGGCACACGTCAGCCGTCAGGTCCACAGGGAAGCCGTAGGTGTCATACAGGCGGAAAGCGGTTTCGCCATCCAGCGTGTCGCCCTTCAGCTTCGCCAGTTCGTCATCCAGCAGTGCGAGACCACGCTCCAGCGTGCGGGCAAACTGCTCTTCTTCGGTTTTCAGAACCTGCTCAACCAGCGCCTGTTGTTTGGCCAGCTCTTCGCCTGCGGAACCCATGACTTCGACTAGCGGGCCAACCAGCTTATAGAAGAAGGTGTCTTTCGCACCCAGCATGTTGCCGTGGCGAATAGCGCGACGAATGATGCGACGCAGAACGTAACCGCGGTTTTCGTTAGAAGGCGTTACGCCATCCGCGATCAGGAATGCACATGAACGAATGTGGTCCGCAATAACGCGCAGGGATTTGTTCGACAGATCGGTCGCGCCGGTCACTTCGGCAACGGACTTAATCAGCTTTTTGAACAGGTCGATATCGTAGTTGGAATTAACGTGCTGCAGAACAGCTGCAATACGCTCCAGACCCATACCGGTATCTACAGAAGGTTTTGGCAGAGGCAGCATCGTGCCGTCGATCTGACGGTTGAACTGCATAAACACGATGTTCCAGATCTCAATGTAGCGATCGCCATCTTCTTCAGGACTTCCCGGAGGGCCGCCCCAGATGTGATCGCCATGATCGTAGAAAATCTCGGTGCAAGGACCGCAAGGGCCAGTGTCACCCATCTGCCAGAAGTTATCGGATGCGAAGGCTGCGCCTTTATTATCGCCAATGCGAATAATGCGCTCCCGCGGCACACCCACTTCCTTTTCCCAGATATCATAGGCTTCGTCATCGGTTTCGTAGACGGTCACCCACAGGCGTTCTTTCGGCAGCGCAAACCAGTTTTCACCGGTCAGCAGTTCCCAGGCAAAGTTAATCGCATCGTGTTTGAAATAGTCGCCAAAGCTGAAGTTACCCAGCATCTCGAAGAAGGTATGGTGACGCGCGGTGTAACCGACGTTTTCCAGATCGTTGTGCTTGCCGCCTGCGCGGACGCAACGCTGAGACGTTGTAGCGCGGGAATAGTTACGTTTGTCGAGGCCCAGGAAAACATCCTTGAACTGGTTCATCCCGGCATTGGTAAACAGCAAAGTCGGATCGTTGTTCGGGACCAGGGAGCTGCTCGCTACAACCTGGTGGCCTTTACTATGGAAAAAATCGAGAAACGCCTGACGGATCTCAGCGGTGCTCTTGCTCATAATTATCCTGGAATCAAGCTAACGAAGAGTTGTAAAGCTGCCATGACGGCCGTAACGCAGACGGCTCAGGCCAGCTTACCTGGAAAAAAGTGGGAATAAGATAAGTTTTCTGGCGAGGGAAGTAAAATCCAGTGTGGCCCTAATCAGCAAAATTTCGCCAGATCTCCTGAATGTCTTCCATAAAGAAGCCACGATAGAGAAGAAAACGCTGCACTTTCGCCTTCATCTGCCACTCTGTTGGCAGCGGCGAGCCAAACTTGCGTTCGGCCAGTTCGCGCGCCAGCGGCTGCCAGTCAATTTCACAGGCTATCATCGCGGACTCCCCAATGGCCCGTTCGATGCCCTTTTGCTTCAGTTCTTGCCGAATACGCTGCGGTCCGTACCCTTTCCGACTGCGGCTGGCAATAAAACGTGACGCAAACTGCACGTCGTCCAGCCAGCGGTGTTCGTAACACCAGGCAATAACCTTATCAATGTCTTCCTGAGTGACCTCAGGTTCGTCCTCTTTAGCAAGTTTTGCCGCAAAGGCAGAAGGCGTTGCCAGCTTACGGCGCAGCTCATATTCGCTGTGGTCACGCATGGCAAGAATACGGGTCGCCTTATCCAGAAGGCGGGCAAAAGGGCTGCGGCGGGGAGAAGCGGTGTTGTCGGACATAGGGTCGTGTGGCAAAGATCGATATCAGGAGAGAGAAAGCACAAAGGGCCGCGTTAGCAGCCCTTTGTCTTGTTTTAGAAGTCTTCGTTAGTTTCGACCGCGTCTTCGTCGTGGTCATCAACCGTGAAGTCCGGCGTGCTGTCCTGGTTATTCAGCAGCATTTCGCGCAGTTTCTTCTCAATTTCTTCCGCCATCGGCTTGTTCTCTTTCAGGAAGTTGCTGGCGTTTGCCTTGCCCTGACCGATTTTTTCACCGTTGTAGCTGTACCATGCACCCGCTTTTTCAATCAGCTTGTGCTTCACGCCCAGGTCAACCAGCTCACCGTAGAAGTTGATGCCTTCGCCGTAGAGAATTTGGAATTCAGCCTGTTTAAATGGCGCGGCAATTTTGTTTTTCACGACCTTCACGCGGGTTTCGCTACCGACGACGTTTTCGCCATCCTTCACTGCACCGATACGACGAATGTCGAGACGGACAGACGCGTAGAATTTCAGCGCGTTACCGCCGGTCGTGGTTTCCGGGTTACCGAACATCACGCCAATTTTCATACGGATCTGGTTGATGAAGATCAGCAGCGTGTTGGACTGCTTCAGGTTACCCGCCAGCTTACGCATTGCCTGGCTCATCATACGTGCCGCAAGGCCCATATGAGAGTCGCCGATTTCACCTTCGATTTCCGCTTTCGGCGTCAGCGCCGCAACGGAGTCAACGATGATGACGTCAACCGCACCTGAACGTGCCAGCGCGTCACAGATTTCCAGCGCCTGCTCACCGGTATCCGGCTGGGAACACAGCAGGTTGTCGATATCAACGCCCAGCTTTTTGGCATAAACCGGGTCCAGCGCGTGCTCGGCATCGATGAACGCACAGGTTTTACCGCTTCGCTGTGCGGCCGCAATAACCTGCAGGGTCAGCGTTGTTTTACCGGAAGATTCAGGCCCGTAAATTTCTACGATACGGCCCATTGGCAGGCCGCCGGCGCCCAGCGCGATATCCAGAGAAAGTGAACCGGTAGAGATCGTTTCCACGTCCATGGAGCGGTCTTCACCCAAGCGCATGATGGAGCCTTTACCAAATTGTTTTTCAATCTGGCCCAGTGCTGCCGCTAACGCCTTCTGTTTGTTTTCGTCGATAGCCATTTCTACTCCTGTCATGCTGAGTGATGCGATAATTCGCAACCCCGCGTTCTCAATACTGTTTCGTTGAGGCAATTATACTGTACAGTCATACAGTATCAAGTTTATTTTTTAGAAAATCGTCCCACAGGCTCTGCAGGGCGAATTCCGTGGCCTGGCGGCGAACGGCATTGCGGTCGCCGTCAAAGCGCTGCACTTTTGCCAGCGTTCTGCCGTGCTTATCCGCAAACCCAAACCACACCGTACCGACCGGTTTTTCTGGCGTGCCGCCATCTGGCCCGGCGATACCGCTGACAGAAACCGCATAATCCGCTTTCGCGGCGGCAAGCGCTCCCTGAGCCATCTCAAGCACCACGCCTTTACTGACGGCGCCATAGGCTTCCAGCGTGGTTTCGTTCACGCCGATCAGCTGATGTTTGGCTTCATTGCTGTAGGTCACAAAGCCCCGCTCAAACCAGGCTGAGCTGCCGGCAACGTCAGTAATCACTTTCGCGATCCAGCCGCCGGTACAAGATTCTGCAGTAGTCACCGTGGCCCCAAGCTGTCCAAGGCCATTCCCTACCCGCTGGCTTAGCTCAAACAATGCGCTGTCTGTCATGCTGGCTCCGATTGTAGACATATCATTAGCCAACACGATAGCACTTTACGGGCATTGCAGGGGATTACATCGGGATACTCGGGAAGGATTCCAGAAATGGAACGGCCAGCGAAAGCTGGCCGGGAGAAAAACTACTTCATGCTGTTGGCGATGGTGTTCACGTTGTGCTTGAACGCCTTTTCGTAGGTACTTGCCGGGCCGCCAGGGCCTGAAAGCGCCTCAGGATAAAGCTCACCGCCGGGCTTAGCGCCGGTCGCGCTGGCAATTTGCTTCACCAGACGTGGGTCGGTCTGATTTTCGATGAAGTAGGTGGCGATATGTTCATCTTTCAACTGTTTAATCAGAGATGCAACGTCGCTGGCGCTGGCCTGAGCTTCAGTGGAAAAGCCCACTGGTGCCAGGAACGTGACGCCGTAAGCCTCACCAAAGTAGCCAAATGCATCATGGCTGGTCAGTACCTTGCGTTTAGCCTGCGGCACATCCGCAAAGCGTTTTTTCGCCCAGCCGTCTAGCTGCTTCAGGCGAGCTGCATAGCTATCGCCGCTTTTACGGATAGCCGCTGCATCCTGTGGGTCGGCAGCAACCAGCGCTGCAGCGATATTTTCCGCGTAGATTGCCCCGTTTGCCGCGCTGTTCCACGCATGTGGGTCAGTGATTGATTTACCGTCTTCTTCCATGCTGCGGGTGTTAATTCCCTGGGAAGCCACGATAACTTTGCCCTTGTAGCCGGACGCCGTCACCAGGCGATCCATCCACCCTTCCATGCCGAGCCCGCTTACAATCACCACATCCGCATTACGCAACGCGACGCTGTCTTTCGGCGAAGGTTCAAAGCTATGCGGGTCGCCATCCGGCCCCACCAGGCTGGTGACTTTGACGTGGTCGCCGCCAACCTGTTTAGCCATGTCGGCCAGCACGGTAAAACTTGCCACTACATTCAGCGTTTTCGCTGCAGCCATCTGGCTGGAGAGCGCCAGAGCCAGCGCAATACCAATCCCTAAACGTTTCATTTAACCCCCTTTATGATTGCCAATTTCCTACGCAGCAGGCTCCCTGCAAGCACGCTGCGCGGTCCGAAAAGTATTGAGATAAAGAATGCGACGCTCGCGGTAAGCACAATGGCCGGCCCGGCGGGTAACGAGGCGTAGAAAGACCACACCAGCCCTAACCAGGCACAAATCAGGCCACACACCACGGCAAGAGCGATCGAGCCCGGCAATGTCTTAGCCCAGCAGCGCGCGGCAATGGCGGGGAGCATCATCAGGCCAACGGACATTAATGTGCCGAGGATTTGGAAACCGGCCACCAGGTTAAGCACCAGCAGCGCCAAAAACGTGCCGTGTATCAGCGACGGCAGCAGCCGGTTGTTCACCTGTAAAAAGCTGCGGTCAAACGACTCCAGCACCAGGCCGCGATAAAGCAGCGCCAGTGCAATCAGCGTCACGCTTGCAATGAGCCCCACAAACTTAATAGCCTCACCATCCACGGCGAGAATTGAGCCAAATAGCAGGTGCAGTAGGTCAACGCTTGAACCGCGCAATGATATCAACGTCACGCCGAGTGCCAGCGACCCAAGGTAGAATCCGGCAAAGCTGGCATCTTCTTTTAACGGCGTCCGGGCGCTAACCCAGCCGGAAAGTAAAGCCACCAGCACGCCAGCGACAAACCCACCAATGCCCATTGCCACCAGAGACATACCGGCAACCAGATAACCCACGGCAACGCCGGGTAAAATGGCATGAGAAAGCGCGTCACCCACCAGACTCATACGACGAAGCAGAAGAAAAATGCCGAGCGGAACGGTACTCAGAGAAAGCGACAGGCAGGCCACCAGCGCGCGGCGCATAAAGCCGTAAGCCACAAACGGCTCAATAAAAAGGTGATAAATCATGCAGTTTGTACCAGGCGTGGGCGAAAGGAAGCATATTGCGCTAAGGCTTCGTCGGCGTTACCCCACTGGTAACCCTCCGGGGTGAGCAGCAAGACTTCAGGAAAATGCCGACGTACCAGCTCGTTGTTATGCAGCACGCTGATAAGCGTCTTGCCATCCCGGTGCATCTGGCACATCAGTTCCATTAAAAATTCACTGGTCTGCGCATCCACGCCGGTGAACGGCTCATCGAGCAGAACCAGCGGTGCGTCCTGAACCAGCAGGCGAGCAAACAGCATGCGTTGAAACTGTCCCCCTGAGAGCACATCAATCGGCCGCAGGTAATGGTCACTTAATCCCACGCGCTCAATCGCTTCCGTCACGCGTTCACGGTGCTGGCGACGAAGACCGGAAAACAGCCCGCGTCCCGGCCAGCTCCCCATACAAACCACGTCATAAACCGTGGCGGGAAATTGCCGATCCATCTCCCCTAACTGCGGCAGCCAGGCAATGCGCGGGCGCATATTGTCCTGAAACTTTACGCTGCCGGAAATGGGAGGCAGTAGCCCGGCCAGGGTTTTTAACAACGTCGATTTACCGCAGCCGTTCGCCCCAATCACCGCCGTCATGCTGCCGCGCTGAAACTGGCCGCTGAGGGCCGACACAACCACGTTGCCGTAATAGCCCAGCTCGAGATTCTGCAGTTCGATCATGGCAGGATAACCGCCCAATGAATGGCGCCCCACAGGCCGAGGATCAGCAGCGCGACAAGGGCCGCGCGAAATAGCCCGGAAAGGCTTAACAGTGAAGAGGGAGCTGCAACAGACATACCGGCACCAATATTGTTTCGTTATAACATAACATAATCTACCCAGTAGTCCTTGTAAATTCCTGTTTTACACCTCGGCATAAACGAACCCTCAATCAAGCCCCCTTTTCCCTTCCGTTAATCAGAACGTCATTTTTTCACCTCTTTCACCACTCAATAACCTTTCAAACTGACAGATTTATATTTCACAATGAGATCTAAATAACATATTTACGCATTTCAAAATGATTAATATGAGCCACCACCGGGAACAACGGTGAGCAGATAACCCTACAGGAGACAGAAATGATCGACATGATTACCCACGGGGCGGAGTGGTTTATTGGCCTGTTTCAGAAAGGCGGAGAGGTCTTTACCGGTATGGTGACCGGCATTCTCCCTCTGCTGATCAGCCTGCTGGTGATAATGAACGCGCTGATTAACTTTATCGGCCAGCACCGCATTGAACGTATGGCGCAGCGCTGCGCCGGCAACCCCGTTTCGCGTTACCTCTTGCTACCCTGCATCGGCACCTTCGTGTTCTGCAATCCGATGACGCTAAGTCTGGGGCGCTTTATGCCTGAGAAGTACAAACCGAGCTATTACGCCGCCGCATCGTATAGCTGCCATTCGATGAACGGTTTGTTTCCCCACATCAACCCTGGCGAACTGTTTGTTTATCTGGGCATTGCCAGCGGGTTAACGACGCTGGGCCTGCCGCTGGCCCCGCTTGCAGTGAGCTATTTGCTGGTTGGGCTGGTTACCAACTTCTTCCGCGGCTGGATAACCGATCTCACCACCTCGATTTTCGAGAAAAAAATGGGCATTGAGCTGGAACGCCAGGTCCGCCTCTAAGGAAAAATCATGACTCAAAGCATTCGTATTGAAAAAGGCCAGGGTGGATGGGGCGGGCCGCTGATCGTCCCGGTCGATCCGAGCAAAAAAATCGTTTACATCACGGCGGGTACGCGCCCGGCAATCGTCGATAAGCTGAGTGAAATGACCGGCTGCCAGGCGGTAGACGGTTTTAAAGACGGCGAGCCGCCGGAGGCAGAAATTGCGCTGGCAATCATAGACTGCGGGGGCACGCTGCGCTGCGGGCTCTACCCTAAACGCCGCATCCCGACCATCAATATCCACGCCACCGGCAAATCAGGCCCCCTGGCGCAGTACATCGTTGAAGATATTTACGTATCAGGCGTCCGGGAAGAAAACATTAGCTGGGCCGATGGCGAACCGCAGGCCGAACGCAAACCTGCGCCAGCGCGGGACTACGACGCCAGCAAAAAAATCACCGAACAAAGCGACGGCCTGCTGGCCAAAGTCGGTATGGGAATGGGTTCAGCCGTAGCCGTGCTGTTTCAGGCGGGGCGCGACACTATCGACACGGTTCTGAAAACGATTCTGCCTTTTATGGCCTTCGTGTCGGCGCTGATTGGCATCATTATGGCCTCCGGGCTGGGCGACTGGATTGCCCACGGCCTGGCCCCGCTGGCCAATAACCCTCTCGGTCTGATTACGCTCGCGCTGATTTGTTCCTTCCCCCTGCTCTCACCTTTCCTTGGCCCTGGGGCGGTGATTGCGCAGGTCATCGGGGTGCTGATTGGGGTGCAGATTGGCCTCGGACATATCCCTCCTCACCTGGCGCTGCCCGCGCTGTTCGCCATTAACGCCCAGGCCGCCTGCGATTTTATTCCTGTTGGCTTGTCTCTGGCGAAAGCGCGCCAGGAAACGGTGCGCGTCGGCGTGCCTTCTGTGCTGGTCGGGCGCTTTTTAACGGGCGCCCCTACCGTGCTAATTGCCTGGCTGGTGTCCGGCTTCATCTACCAATAAAGGAAAGCCCCATGCAAACCATTTACCAGACCACCATCGTCCAGATTGGAGAGTGCGCTCGCGAGGCGCTGGCAGACAACATGCTTATTACCTTTCGGGAAGGCGCCCCGGCGGATATTCAGGATTACTGCTTTATCCACTGCCACGGCGAGCTGACCGGCCAGCTAAAGCCAGGTATCCACTTTGAACTCAATGGCCAGCATTACGCCGTTACCGCCGTCGGCGACGTGGCCCAGCAAAACTTGCAGGAGCTCGGGCACATCACCCTGCGCTTCGATGGTGAAGCACGGGCGGAATACCCTGGCACCGTACACGTCGCTGGCCCGCTGCCTCAGGGCATTGAACCCGGCTGCCAGCTGAAGTTTGTTGCATAAACATTATCATTTAATCAAAGGAGTAAAACATGAATCAGGTTGCCGTTGTCATCGGTGGAGGCCAAACGCTCGGGGCGTTTCTCTGCCATGGGCTGGCCCAGGAAGGCTACAAAGTTGCCGTGGTGGATATTCAAAGTGAGAAAGCGGCCCGCGTCGCGCAGGAAATTAACGACCAGTACGGGCCGGGTTCTGCCTGGGGATTTGGCTCGGACGCCACCAGCGAGCAAAGCGTTACCGCGCTGGCTCACGGCGTGGACGAGATTTTCGGCCAGGTCGATCTGCTGGTTTACAGTGCGGGCATCGCCAAAGCGGCGTTTATTGGTGATTTCGCTCTGGGGGATTTTGACCGTTCGCTGCAGGTAAACCTTGTGGGGTACTTCCTGTGCGCCAGGGAGTTCTCCCGCCTGATGATTCGCGACGGGATTAAAGGCCGCATCATCCAGATTAACTCAAAGTCCGGCAAGGTCGGCAGCAAGCACAACTCCGGCTACAGCGCGGCGAAATTCGGTGGCGTGGGGCTGACGCAGTCTCTCGCCCTCGATCTGGCGGAATACGGCATCACGGTGCATGCGCTCATGTTGGGTAACCTGCTCAAGTCGCCAATGTTCCAGTCTCTGCTGCCGCAGTACGCGGAAAAACTCGGCATTCCTGCTGACGAAGTAGAGCAATACTACATCGACAAAGTCCCCTTAAAACGCGGCTGTGACTACCAGGATGTGCTTAACACGCTCCTGTTTTACGCCAGCGATAAAGCCTCTTACTGTACCGGACAGTCGATCAACGTCACCGGCGGGCAGGTTATGTTTTAACTCTCGGGTCACCGGTTGCCTCTGGCCCTCAGCCAGAGGCGGCCCAAAGGAGGATGCATGATGAATGCACTGATCGCCCTGGCGGCGATCGCCTGGCTAAGCCAGCTACTGCTCGGCGGCTGGCAAATTCGTCGTTTTAATCGGGCCTTTGACCGGCTCTGCCAGCAGGGTGCCGTTGGTGTAGGCCGTTCATCCGGGCGTTTTCGGCCCAGAGTGGTCATTGCCCTCGCCTTTGATGAGCGGCAAAACGTCCGCGATAGCCTGATAATGAAAGGCCTGACGGTTTTTGCCCTCCCACAGCCAGTAATGCAGTTACACGGCATGAATCGGCAGGAATTGCAGCCCGATGTGATCTTTCCCCATGATCGTGATTGTCAGAATGCTCTATCATTAGCGCTTAAACTGAAACAGGGTTAATTTCGTTTCGAATGCTTATTGCTTGCGAAATTACCGAATCGAAATTTATTGCAAGGTAATAAGAGCCTATGAAACCACGTCAGCGGCAGGCGGCGATCCTGGAACATCTGCAGAAGCAGGGAAAATGCTCGGTGGAAGATCTCGCCCAGCATTTTCAAACCACCGGCACCACGATCCGTAAAGATTTGGTGCTGCTTGAAACGGCTGGCACCGTGCTTCGCACCTATGGCGGCGTAGTGCTCAGTAAAGACGAACCCGATCCGCCCATTGACCACAAAACGCTGATCAATACCCAGCAAAAACAGCAAATTGCCGAGGCGGCGGTCAAGTATATCCACGATGGCGATTCCATTATTCTGGATGCGGGCAGCACCGTTTTGCAGCTGGTCCCGCTGCTCCAGCACTTCAATAACATTACGGTGATGACCAATAGCCTGCATATCGTCAACGCGCTGTCTGAGCTGGACAACGAACAAACCATCCTGATGCCCGGCGGCACCTTCCGTAAGAAATCGGCCTCGTTTCATGGCCAACTGGCGGAAAACGCCTTCGAACACTTCAGCTTTGACAGGCTCTTTATGGGCACCGATGGCATCGATCTCACCGCCGGGGTCACAACCTACAACGAGGTTTATACCGTCAGCAAAGCGATGTGCAACGCGGCGCGCGAAGTGATCCTGATGGCCGACTCCTCAAAGTTTGGCCGTAAAAGCCCGAATATTGTCTGCGGACTGGAGAGAGTGGATACGATCATCACCGACAGCGGCATTAGCCACGAATTCCTCACCGCGCTGCGTGAAAAAGGCGTGAAAGTGATTGTTACCGGAGAAGAAGATGCATCAGCGAATGATTGACGCCGCACGAGAAACCCTGCTGCTGGAATTACAGGAAGCGAGCCGCCTGCCGGACAGACTTGGCGAAGGTTTTGTCGCCGCCGCCAACGCCGTGCTCACCTGTCAGGGGAAAGTGATTGTTTCCGGCATGGGCAAGTCCGGGCATATCGGGAAGAAAATTGCCGCCACCTTTGCCAGCACCGGCACGCCCGCCTTCTTCGTTCACCCCGCCGAAGCGTTACACGGCGATTTGGGGATGATCGAAAGCCGCGACATCCTGCTGTTTATCTCCTATTCCGGCCATGCGAAAGAGCTGGATTTAATTATTCCTCGCCTGCAGGAAAAGGCCGTTAAGCTGATTGCGATTACCGGCAAAGCTGAGTCGCCGCTGGCGAAAGCGGCCTTTGCCACCGTAGATATTTCAGTAGAGCGTGAAGCCTGCCCGATGCGCCTGGCGCCGACCTCCAGCGCGGTTAATACATTAATGATGGGCGATGCACTGGCCATGGCCGTCATGCAGGAGCGCGGCTTTAACGAAGAGGACTTTGCGCGTTCACACCCTGCCGGTGCGTTAGGTGCCCGTTTATTAAATCGGGTTCATCATCTGATGCGCACCCACGAGCAGCTCCCACAGGTGGCGGACAGCGCCTCCGTCATGGATGCCATGCTGGAGCTAAGCCGCACAGGCCTGGGGCTGGTTGCCGTCTGCGACAAAGCGCAGCAAGTTGCCGGCGTCTTTACCGATGGCGACCTGCGCCGCTGGCTGGTGGGCGGCGGTAAGCTGGAAGCCGGGATCAAAGATGCCATGACGAAGAATGGCACGGTGCTGAATGCCGAGACCCGGGCGATAGATGCCAAAGAGATGCTGATGAAAAAACGCATTAGCGCGGCGCCGGTCGTGGATGAAAACGGCAGGCTGCTGGGGGCAATTAACCTGCATGATTTTCACCAGGCAGGTATTTGAGAACCGCCTTTATCGCCCCCAAACGGGGGCGATAAAACGTATTACTGAACGCGAGCCAGCGCGACGGCCTGCCCTAATTGCCATACCGCCATCGCATAATGGGTGCTGTGGTTGTAGCGGGTAATGGCGTAGAAGTTTGGCAGCCCGTACCAATACTGGTAACGATCGCCCATATCCAGGCGCAGCAGGCTCACTTCCTGATGGTTGCCCAAAGCGCCCTGCGGGCTCAGGCCGGACTGACCCAGCGCCGCCACGGAGTATTTGGTGTTGAAGCCGTTAGCCAGCCCCGGTACCTGCCCATTGGCCGGCACGGCAACCATGTCGCCCTTTTCCCAGCCGTGCGCTTTGAAATAGTTCGCCACGCTGCCGATAGCATCTTCCGGATCCCACAGGTTCACGTGCCCGTCGCCGTTGAAGTCCACCGCGTACTCTTTAAATGAGGAAGGCATGAACTGCCCGTAACCCATTGCTCCGGCGAAGGAGCCTTTGAGCGCCAGCGGATCGTCCCCTTCATTACGCGCCATCAGCAGGAAGGTTTCCAGTTCGCCCGCAAAGTATTGCGCGCGGCGCGGATAGGCAAAGGCAAGCGTCGCGAGAGCATCCACGATGCGTGTTTTACCCATCACGCGGCCCCAGCGGGTTTCAACCCCGATGATTCCGACGATGATTTCCGGCGGCACGCCATAAACCTGATAGGCGCGGTTCAGGGCCGATTCATACTGGTTCCAGAACTTAACGCCGTTCTGTACGTTATCCGGCGTGATGAATTTAGCGCGATAGCGTAGCCATGCCCCGTTCGGCCCGGCAGGCGGCGCGGTCGTCGGTGCCTGCTGATCCATCAGGCGCAGCACGTAATCCAGACGTTTGGCCTGGGACAACACTTCATGCAGCTGGCGACGGTCAAAGCCATGCTCATTCACCATTTTGTCGATAAACTTCTCTGCTTCCGAGTTGTAAGCAAAATCACCGGTTTGCATAAAGACATCGTGCTGTGGCTGGAGCAGGAAACCGCCAGACGGCGTGCCGCTGGTCGTCTGCTGTTCGGCGGTTTTCGGCTTACTGCTACAGGCAGAGAGTAAAACCAGCATAGGAAGAAGTGCTGCGGCTGAATAACGCATCTGATGGGCTGTCCCTGTGAATGTTCGCGAAAGTTTCGCAATAATGGTAATCCATAATTACTCATCTGAATATGTCTCTCTGGCCCCTCACGTCATACTCGACGGGTCTCTGGTCGCGACTTATTGGCAGCCCGGAGATGAATCTTCCCTCTGCCAAACCGCCGCAATGCGTTACCAGAAGCGTCGGCAGGGCATATCATTTAAAAAAGTGATCTAAATTGATATAACCGTTCAAAATAGCGAACAATAAGTCCTGAGATGAACAATAAATTTCAAGCGATGGAAGTCTTTGTGCAGGTGGTTGACGCCGGCGGATTCAGTCGTGCGGCGGAAGCCATGAAGCTGCCCAAAGTGACGGTGTCGACGCTGATTAAGACGCTGGAGACAACGCTGGGGGTCAGGCTGCTGAACCGTACCACACGTCACTGCAGCGTCACCGCGGACGGTGCCGCCTACTACGAACATTGTTTACGCATTTTGACGGAGATTCGCGTAGCGGAAGAATCGCTCTCAAGCACCAGGCTCAGTCCAAAAGGACGGCTGCGGGTCGATGCACCCACCGGTCTTGCCAGCGAAGTTCTGGTGCCCGCCCTGCCTGATTTCTTTGCCCGTTTCCCTGACATCAGGCTAGAACTGGGCTGCAGCGATCGCTCAGTCGATCTGATCGAGGAGGGCGTAGATTGTGCCGTGCGGGTCGGCGAGCTACGCAACTCTAGCTTGATTGCACGTCGCGTGGGCGTTATGCACTACATGACCTGCGCGGCCCCGTCCTACCTGAAGTGTCATGGCCGCCCCCTGCACCCGGACGATCTGGTGCATCATCAATGCCTGAATTATTTTTCGCCCCGCACTGGCCAGATTTTTGATTGGCATTTTTCCCGTGAGGGGGAACGTATCAAGCGTACTCTCACCGTCCCCATCGCACTGAATGACAGTTATGTATATACCGCGGCTGGCTTATCCGGCCTGGGCATCGTGCAAATGGCGGCATTCCTGATGGAACCCATGCTGAAAGATGGCCGTTTCGAGTTGATACTCGACGACTGGAGCAATGATCCGATGCCTATTCATGTGGTGTATCCGCAGAATCGCCATCTATCGACCAAGGTCCGCGTTTTTGTGGAGTGGATTGTCGAGCTTTTTGCGAAGCATCCAGGTATGGCCCCGGCGACAGCCCGTCGTGCCCGTCGCACTTAATTTCTCATGTCATGGCGTTGAGTTGCCACTGGCCCCCACCTCTTCGAAAACGATCCCACCTGCCTTGACCCCACCCCGCACATCCCAGCTAGCTTGAAGCCGGAGCCATAGCCCTACCCGGGAGGGTAACCCGACCGGGAAACTCTCCTGCCGGCTGGACATATCTTGAAGCTCGAGCCCCGAATTGGCTGCCTGTCATTGTTCGCTATTTCGAACAGTCATATCCATTTACATGGCTTTTTCCGACTACAGGCCATGTTTAAGATGGCCGCAAGAAAGCCGCCAAAACGGCAAGGCAATCTGACTTTGACAACCAGCCGCAGAGCGGCTTCTGGAGGATCATATGATGGGCAAAACCGTAAACGGTATCAACGTCGCCGACCTACAACAATTCGCCCAGGACGTGCGCGACAACCCGGCCAGGGGCGCAATCCGCTTCAACGTTAAAACGAAATGGCAGGGCCAGACGCGGACGGTAGCGAGCGTCGATCATTACGAACTGGGGGGCGAGAAACACGCACGCCATTTCGAGATTGCCGCCGACGAACCGGCCCAGCTGCTGGGACAGAATACCGCGCCTAACCCACAGGAACTGCTGATGGCAGCGCTAAACGCCTGCATGTCAGTCGGCTATGCGGCGAATGCGGCCGCCATGGGCATCACCCTCCACAGCCTTGAAATCGAAACTGACGGTGAACTGGACCTGCGAGGTTTCCTGGGCCTGGATGACAGCGTGAATCCCGGCTATGACGAAATCCGGTATGTGGTGCGCCTGCGCACTGATGCTACCCGCGAGCGGGTTGAGGAATTACACGCCCAGGCGACAAGAACGTCGGTCAACCTGGCGAACTTCTCCCGGGCGATCCGCATGGTCGAAACGCTGGAAATCCTCGAACCATAACCGCCAACAAGCTCAACATTAAATCTGAGGACTCATGAAACTCTATTACTCCCCTGGCTCTTGCGGGCTTTCCCCGGCCATCGCGCTGCGAGAGGCGTGCCTTGCCTTCGATCTGGTCAAAGTAGACTTCGCCACGAAGACGACTGTCGAGGGCAATTATCTCGATGTGAACCCGAAAGGCTTCATTCCGATTCTGGTGCTCGATAACGGTGACTTGATTACCGAAGGTGCAGTCATTCTGCAGTGGATCGCCGACCAGAACCCCGGCCTTAACCTGCTGCCCCCCTTCGGCACGCAGGAGCGCTATCGCGCGCTGGAATGGCTCAATGTCATCGCGACCGACCTTGCCAAAGGGATGTCGACGATGTTCCAGCCCTTTTTCGACGATGCGGCGAAAAACCGCTACGCCGAAGGATTCCTCAAAGGTCGGTTCGCCTTTGTTGAAGAGCATCTGTCGAACAACGACTATGTGCTCGGCAACGAATTTTCGGCACCTGATGCCTATCTCTATAACGTACTGAACTGGCCGCCCCGCGTTGGGATCGACATGTCCGTTTACCCGGCCATTGAGCGATTCATGCGGCGCATGGAACAGCGCCCCAGCGTTCAGGCCGCACGCGCGGCAGAAGGTCTGCCCCCGCGCTGAGCAGTAAGTAGATCGCAAGCCGCCGGCCAATACCCGGCGCCGGCGGCAGCGGTTATTCATTCGGGGTTCAATGCCTCAGCGGCGCTCTAATTTCCCATCAAACAGCGCCGCGCTTTATTGTTTCCAGGAGTCCAGGATGATCGTTGAAAAATGCAATGGGTTATCGGTGCAGATCCTGCCCGTTCTCGAAGATAATTATATTTTCCTTATAGAAGATTTACGGACAGGTGCCCTGGCCGTCGTTGATCCAACCGAGGCCAGTCCGGCACTGGATGTGCTTGAAGGGAGGCGCGTAGATCTGATCCTTAATACGCACCATCATTGGGACCACGTTTCAGGCAACACGGAGATCAAGCGAAAAACAGGGGCACGCGTCATTGGCCCGGCGGCCGAAGTGGATGATATCCCGGGTATCGATCGGGGCGTGATCGGAGGCGATACGGTAGCATTGGGGGAGCATATTGCCCTGGTTATCGACGTGCCGGGGAATACGAGCGGGCACATCGCCTTTTGGTTCAAGGAGGCCGGGCTTCTCTTTTCCGGCGACACCATCTTTCATCTTGGCTGCGGGCGTGTCCAGGAAGCTGTGCCGGCCCAGATGTGGACTTCGATCGATAAAATAAGATCGCTGCCGCCGGAAACGCTCATCTATTCCTCGCACGAATACGCCGCCGACAATGCCCGCTTCGCGCTCACAATCGAACCAGACAACGCCGATCTGCTGAAGCAGATCGCGCTGATAGAGAACAAGAGGCAAGCGGGCATGCCGACCGTTCCATCGACACTGGCAACGGAGCTCGCGGCCAATCCGTTTCTACGCGTCGATCGGGCTTCCATACGCTCCCGATTGGGTTGCATGGAGAGCGCCAACTGGGAAGTCTTTGCCAAACTACGCCGTATGAAAGACGCTTTCCGGGAGCTAAAAAATCTGTGAATGGTTTCGTAAATTTTTAGCTCACGTCGATATAACAGGCTAAACGAGATAGCTAAAGCTCTGTTACGTCCAAAAGTGGCGTAACAGATGCATAAGCCGGTTATTAAAAACCGCCACTCGTTGCCCAATGCCAGCCGGTTGAAGTTTCCTGGGAGGGAAGATTCAAAGACACACAGGCGGAAAGTAAAAGCGTGTGTTTATGCTGTCTGCCCTCTTAAGTACCCAAAAAGCAACTGAACCAATTCCCGCTTCAGCGCCGATGAACCGGTCAATCCGCGCAAGGCCGCCTGATGCACAATCCCTTCAATAGCAGCGGATAATGTCCACGCCGCTGTCTGAATATCATCGGCATTCCGTCGCGCCCCATACCGGGAAACAAGGGCGAGGTAGTACTCGTTATACTTTTTTTCAAATTCGGCGTGAGCCGAAATAGCCTCGTCGCTCCGGGGGGCTTCTTCCACCAGGGCCCGATGTAGAGCGGGATGTGCCCCATGTACCGACAGCATGCCTTCGATCAGCAGGTTGAAACTCTGGTTCACATCCTCGGTATTTTCACTGGCAGCCTGCAGGACGTTGATAACATCGCTGAAATGCTTCTTTCTAATGGCCTCTACGAGTACGAGCTTGTTGGGAAAGTATTGGTAAAGCGACCCGATGCTGACACCCGCAAACTCGGCCACTTCATTGGTGGTGAAGTATCGCCAGCCTTTTTCACCTAAAACCTGAGTCGCAGCCTCGACGATCGCGCTCACTGTCGCCTGAGAACGCTTCTGCTTTGGGAGCTTCCGCATCCCGTTATCGCACGGCTGAATGCGAGTAGACATCACTGTGCCTCCAACTCAAAATGTGAACTCCAGGCTCACATTATACAAGGATTGGTCAGGTGCATCCTCTGCCAGCCACAAACCGTGAACTCCGACTCAAGGTCAGACCCACCAGCCGCCCAAAGGTTTCTGACTTTGAGATAGTCGAAGTGGCTTTACCCGTTGCACAAAACGATGAGGTTCTGGTCAGGAACCGTTATTCGCGAGTCTCCGCCTCGCTGCGCATGATGATCAGCGAGGGCGCCGAAGCCATCCCTGGCGTACCGTTTCCGGCGCTGAAGCCGGGCGACACTCTGGCGGAGGAAACGCTCGGCGAGGTCCTTTCTTCTCCACCTGGGAGTGAACTCAGGCCGGGCGATCGGGTTCGGCATTTCATGGGCTGGCGCGAGTATGCCGCCGTCCCGCTCGCGGAGTGCGTCCGTGTTGATAGCCGAGTTTATCCGGACGTCGCGAGCCTTTCGCATGGCTCGACGGCTTATGCGGCATTGACGCGAGGCGTTGAAATCAGGCCCGGTGATACCGTCCTTATCACCAGCGCGGCCGGCGCAATAGGCTCTATGGCCGGGCAGATCGCCCGACAGCTTGGCGCTGGACGAGTGATTGGCAGCACAAGCTCCAGGCAAAAAGCCGAACGGCTTGTTAAGGAATTAGGTTACGACGCGGCGGTGATTCGGGGCAGCGGCAGCGACGTGGCACAGCTGCGTGAAGTCGCTCCGGAAGGCATTGATGTCGTGCTCGATTGCGTAGGCGGGGAACAACTGCAGTCAGCCATCGTGGCTGCACGCCCAGGTGCCCGAATTGCGATCGTCGGGGCTCTGTCGGGCCAGCTCGCTGATGCAGGAACGGGACGGGAAGCCCCCGTCGAGCTCGATTCAGTCCAGATCCTCCTGAAAAAGATCACGATACGCGGATACAGCGCTGACGACGACCCGGATGCTCACGCGGAATGGGATACGAGATTTGCAGAATGGCTTCAAACAGGGGATATCGTGTTTCCACATGTCATCGTCAATGGGATAGAGCGGGCCCCAGAGGCCATTCAGGCTATTGCGGAGGGCAGATACTTCGGCACCGTGTTTGTCGAGTTTTAGGGCTTGTCATCATGTTGCCGTAAGCATACCTGCCTGGATGCCACGTGCTATTTAAGCTTTGTGGTTTTTCAGCCCTGCAGGTACGCTTCACTGCCAGATTCTTCAAAAATTATGAGAGCACGGGCGGTTGTATTCCACCAGCCCTTGCTCTGTCAGGCTTCACCGGCTGGCTGACTAAAGCGTCGATGTTCGCCGTCTCGCGCCCTTCTGCCGTTAAAATAGCACCGGCAGCCCCAGCGCACGTTTCACTTCGTCCGCCGTTTGCTGCGTCAGCGCTCGTGCTTTTTCACTCCCGGCTTTCAACACCTCTTGCAAATAAGGCTTATCTTCGATAAAGCGATTTCGCCGCTCTCTGATCGGCGCCAGCAGGTTTTGCAGACAGGTTTCCAGCTCGTTTTTACACTGCCGATCCCCCAACCCACCGCGCTGATAGTGCTCTTTCATCGCCTCAACGTTCTCTTTGTCTTCATGGAAAGCATCCAGATAAGTAAACACCACATTGCCTTCAATTTTTCCCGGATCGTTAACGCGCAGATGATCCGGGTCGGTAAACATGGCGCTCACGGCCTGATGAATCTGCTGTTCGCTGGCGGAAAGGGTGAGCGTATTGCCCAGGGATTTTGACATCTTAGCGTTACCGTCAATGCCCGGCAGACGGCTGACCGGGCTGAGCAACGCTTTGCAGGGGGTTAATATCGGCGTCGGCGTCAGGCTATTCATCTTGTGCACAATTTCATTGGCCTGTTCGATCATCGGCAGCTGATCGTCCCCCACCGGCACCAGGCTGGCTTTAAATGCGGTAATATCCGCGGCCTGGCTTATCGGATAGACAAGAAAACCAGAAGGCAAAGAGCGAGCAAACCCCTTCTGGGCTATCTCGCTTTTTACCGTCGGGTTTCTTTCCAGCCGGGCGACGGTCACGATGTTCATATACAACATGGTGAGTTCGGCCAGCGCTGGCAGAGAGGATTGCAGGCAGATTGTGGTTTTCTGCGGATCAATGCCAACCGCCAGGTAGTCCGCCATCACCTGCAGAATGTTTTCGGCGACTTTCTCCGGGCGGCTGCCGTTGTCGGTTAGCCCCTGAAGGTCGGCGACCAAAATGTGCTGCTGGTGCTCATTCTGAAGCTGAACGCGTTTACGCAGTGAGCCGACGTAGTGCCCAAGGTGAAGCTGGCCGGTTGGACGGTCGCCGGTAAGAATGGTTTGCTGTAAAGCGTGTGAACTGCTCATAACTGCCTCCTGAGGCTGATAAATCTTGCCGGAGGGCGAACAGTTAAACGAAATAGCCGCCTTCCGGCGGCTATTAGAAAAGGGTGAACGAATTCCTGCCGCCTCTAAAGAGACAGCCACCAGCGGATAACGATAAGTGCGGTGTGATTTATGTTCATTCGGCTACCCTATCACATTTCGCGATGGTTTCCGTAGCGGGATTTAAAAGTTTATAATTTCCCCATCGCTCGCAAGATGCCCTCGCGACGAACAGATAAAAAGGAAAGTTGGGAATCTATGGTTGTTATGAATGATCCTTCGCCAGGCGTCCTGTCGGTTTTTGATTTTGACGGCACGCTGACCCATAGCGATAGCTTTGTCCCGTTCCTGCGGTTTGCCTTTGGGCGCAAAACCTTCGCGCGCAAGATGATGCGTATGGTCATTCCGACGCTCAAATGCCTGCGCCGGAAACTAACCCGCGATGAATTAAAAGAAATCCTGATTTCAACCTTCTTAACCGGCGTGAATGAGCAGTGGGTTAAGAATAAAGCCGAAGTGTATTGCGCGAAAAACTTCGAAAAAATGATGCGCCCGCGTGGGCTGATGGCGGTTGCCGCTGAGCTTCGTTCTGGCGCTGAAGTTACGCTGTGCTCTGCGTCTCCGGCCATCGTGCTGCTGCCGTTCGCCGAACGTCTGGGCGTGAAGCTCATCGGCACTCAGCTTGAAGTGGTGGACGGCGTGTTAACCGGCCGCATTAACGGCCATAACTGCCGCTGCGATCAAAAGATTCAGCGTCTGGAACAGATTTATGGCCCGCTTAACCAGCTGCACTTGCGCGCCTGGGGGGATTCAAGAGGGGATTATGAGCTGCTGACCGCAGCCAGGGATTACCACTGGCGCCACTTCCACCGCGCCAAATCTCGTCGTCGCTCACCTATCGAAAGATTACGCCTCGACAAACATCTCTGAATCTCGTCATCAGGACGCCCTCGCCCGAAGGCGTCCTTCATCCTGTTCAGTTCTTACTGTCGCTTGATTCCGCTTTTGCCGGGAACATGACGCTGAGGATGATGCCCACGGCCAGCACGCCCAACACAACGTACAGGCTGGCGGTGGCCGAGATGCTGTACCCGTGATGCCAGATATGTTCGCTGGCGTTAAGCCCGAGCTTAACGGCGATAAAGAACAGCAGCACCACCACCGCTTTTTCCAGGTGAACGAGATACTGTTTTAACGCTTCCAGCACAAAATACAGGGTACGCAAGCCAAGTATTGCAAACATCATTGCGCTGTAGACGATCAGCGGTTCACGGCTGACGGCAATAATGGCCGGGACAGAATCAAAAGCGAACATCACGTCAGACAGTTCAACCACCGCCACGCAAAGCATCAGCGGCGTAGCATACAGCGTGGCTTTTTTTACTCGCCCAACGGTGATGGCCTGGTTTTCTGGCTTCGCCAGCTCGTGGTCAACCTCAGCCTGGTTAAGCAGGAATTTGCGCCCGGCAAGCTTTGGCCAAAGAGGGAAAAAGCGTTTTACCAGCCGATAAGCCAGATGCTGAGAGTAGTCCTCAACTTCGTCCTCTCCATCGTTGCCTTTGAGCATCATCACCGCCGTCCACGCCACAATCAGCGCAAACACGATTTCAACATAAGGCCCCAGCGACAACAGCCCGGTGCCGATGGCCACAAAAATGCCTCTGAAAACAATCGCGCCGATAACGCCCCAGTACAACACGCGGTGCCGGTAGCGATCCGGAATGCCGAACCAGGCAAAAATCGCCATCATCACAAACAGGTTATCGACGGAAAGCACCTTCTCAAGCGCGTAGCCGGTGACAAACAGGCTGGCGACTTCTGCGCCGTGATGAAGATATAAAAAACCGGCAAAAAGCATTGCCACTGCAACCCAGAACACCGACCACAAAGCGGCACTTTTCAGCGAGATGGGCTCGTCTTTGCGGTGCATAAAAAGGTCGATAAAAATGGCACCCACCGAAAGCGCAAGAAATACCGCTACCGTTTCGGTCGGGAAGCCAATATGTGTAGATATCATGTTTTATCCTTCAGGAATGACGGAGGCAGCTTCGGGGGATCCGAGTGCCGCCTCACTCCATTCAGGATAAGACCTTCAGGCAAAAATGGTATATTTTTTCTGACATTGGCGAATAAACCGACGCCTGCATTAAATTGCTCGCGCATCCCCCGCGTACTGCGCTACCGCCTGTTGTAACCTCGCCGTCTGGCTGTCATTGGCCGGGCTTATCATCGCGTAGTTATAGCGGCGATCGCTCCAGTACTGCGCGGTCAGGTTATCGGCCTGTCGCTCCCCTTTCCCCAGCGTAAACATGCCGGAGGGCCGGATATAATACGCCACGCGCGTGCCCTGAGCGTCCCGGTAGACCACCAGCGCCGCCGGCCCCTGCTCGGTTACCATTAAACGCCCGCCCACCAGCGTAAAACCGTAATTATCGAGGTCTGGTGCCAGCGCCCCGTTAATAAAGTAGCGACTCATCCAGTTATTCACCTCCGCGCGATCGCTGGCCACAACGTCCAGCGCTTTCACGCTGCCACTGTTCACCAGACGATAGGCCTGCACGGCATCTTCCATCGGCAGAATTTGCCGCAGAACTTCGCTGGCATGCAGCTGCCACCCGGCCACGCCGCCCATGCCGACGGAGAACAGCAGGCTAAAAGCAACGGCTAACCGCCACCGGCGAGTGCGCTGGATTTGCTGCCGCGCCCGCTGTACTTCCGAAGCAGGGGCAGAAACCTGTGGCACAAATTCGTCCAGCGAAAGACGTAAACGCCGGGCATCGGCCTGCCATTTTTTGACCTGTGCGGCCTGCTCGGGGTGCTGCTGCAAATAGTGCTCAACCCACTTTTTGCGCTCGTCATCCAACTGCCCGTCAACCCAGGCATGGAGATCCTGCTCGTCAGGTATGCGCGATTTCATTTTAATCTCCTTAACGCCGGGGTGGATGGCGTGCCTTCATCCCATTTTTGCAGCTGTTTTCTGGCTCGGGACAAACGCGACATCACGGTTCCCAACGGAATATCCAGCGACTCAGCCGCCTCTTTATAGCTCAAACCTTCTACGCTGATGAGCAGCAGTAATGCGCGCTGCTCCACGGGAAGCTGGCTGAACATCGCCAGCATATCGTCGTTGATCAGCATCTCCTCCGTTGACGCGGCCACCGGGTGTTCATCGCCGGTAAACAACGACAAAATACGCTGATAGCGTCTTTTTCGCCGCTCGCCGTCAATGAATTGCCGGTAGAGAATAGAGAACAGCCAGCTGCGAAGGCTTTCCCTTGCCGCCAGATTCCTCTCGCGGGTAAATGCTTTCTCAAGGCAGGACTGCACCAAATCCTCCGCGGCATGAGGATTCCGCGTGAGCCATAGGGCGAAACGCTGCAGATGCGGCAGCATTTCCCGTACTTCCTGTTCGCTCAGTTTTGACATGATTTACTCCACTGGCGATGTTAGCCCCGGCCTTTGTAGCCCGTCATACTGCTGAACACGCCATCACGCAACAGCAGCGCATGAAATAATGCGGCGGTCAGATGCAGAATTACGATGACGAACAGCAGCAGAGCAAGCCAGGTATGCAGCGGCCGAAGCACGGCATAAAGCTCAATATTTTTCGCCACCAGCGCCGGTAGCGTGATGCCAGTCCCCAGCGTCACAGGATAGCCCGCTGCAGAGAGCATGGCCCAGCCTACCAGCGGCTGGGCTACCATCAGAAGATAGAGCAGCCAGTGGGATAAATGTGCCAGCGCTACCTGAAAACCTGGCAGATTCGCCGGGAGCGACGGCGTTTTATAACGAAGGCGGAGATAAACCCTCAGGATAACCAGCAGCAGAATGGCAACGCCAAGCGGTTTATGCAATGAGTATAAAAAAGCGTGTAATGCCGACACCGTGGACACCATCCCCACGCCGATAAACAGCATTGCCACGATCATCAGCGCCATCGCCCAGTGAACGACGCGCAGCAGAGGGTGAAAATACGTCACTTTGCTCATAACCGGCCCCCTTTATTTACCTGAGCTTCTTCATGCGTGCGGCGATTGAAGGATGATGAATAAGCCGCAGAGCGCGCGCTAAGCAGCGGATCGTCTGAGCCAGAAATACCTTCCGGCAAGATCAGAGGATCGTAGTTGATGTCCCGGCAGTTGCCGTCAGCTTGATCTTGTGCGGTAGTGAGCACCAGCGTGCCTGCGTTAAGTTTTTGGTGGCTATCGGGCCAGGCTTTTGTCGCATCGTTAATCACATCGCCCTTTTCAGCCACGCTGATAATCAAATCCCATTTCAGCGGCCCCTGCTGCAGGCGCTGCTTGATGTCCTGCTGCAGGAACAAAGGATTCGCTTTGTCCTCCGCCGTCACCGGCACGCCGGGGGTTTGCGACTGCATACTCCAGCGCACGCCATGAACGTCCCCAGTTTTATTGGTAAATAAGAAGGCGTTCAGGCTGTTGTAGCTGTCACTGGCCCAGCTCGACGTCGGCACATAGCCCTTCACCCAGGCAAAAAACGGCTTTGCCTCCGGGTGAGCGCTGATAAATGCTTTCATTTTGGCTGGATCGGGTTTGCCCGTTTTAGGATCGGGAATACCCGCCATTTGCTGATCGTAGAAGCCCTGCGGCGTTGCGACGCTAAAGAACGGCAGCGCGTTCATCCCGGTACGCCACTCCTGGCCATCACGGGTGATAAACTGCAGCGCCATACTGCGCACTGGCACCGCACCATCGGGCGCGTTGGGGTTACCGCCAGCAATTGCCAGGCGGCCAATGACCGGCGTATTGCCCGGCAGGAACACCGTTGCTTTCGACAGCGCGCTGGCGCTACCGTTGGAGTCAAAATATCCCACTACACAGACCCCTTTGGCATGATTGCGGCGGTAGCCGGGGTGCTCTCCTCCCGTTTTTTCCAGCGCATTAACCAGCTTGTCGGGGGATAAACGCCCCGGCGTCAGGGCCCCCCACGCCCAGGCAAACAGCAGGCAGAGGGCTAACGGAATGGCGACTATCACGGTGCCACGCAGTAAAAATTGCTGCGGGTAGCGTAAATTTTTAAACATCGCGCAGAAAGACGGACGAGGTTCTCGCATAGGATCGGCTCACAATAATGAAACGGTATTGGGTTTTGGAGCACATAGGACGAACGAAATGAGCATTTATTCCCAGGTAATTAAAAATTTTTATCGTCCGTATTCCACTATCAAAAGCAGGGGAATGATTGTTATTACTTTTTATATATTTCGGGAATGTGAACATTAAAAACACCGGTTCGGCCTTTTTCTTCAATAGGTAAAAAAGTTAAATTTTAAAAAAATAATAAACTTTTGTTAGCAGACGTAACGAACGTACCGAGTGAATGATTACAAGTCATCGACGCCAAGTTTAAAACATAGAAATAAAGTGAAACCACAAACTAAAAACAACATCATTTAACTTAGGGAGAGAAAAAATAAAAGCCATTGTTAGTTATGGAATAAAGTATTTCATCGCTACCAACACTGCGCGCATCGTTAAAAATCCGCCCTATTGACAACTTTTTGCCTGCAGATTAATTTCCTTTCCACCCTGTAAGCCAGCAAGACAACTTACCCTCCTGTATCCACTGCAGGAAAATACTCCGACAACACCATTAACATCACGCTCAATATTAATTAAAAGAGAGTTATTATGTTTAAAAACCTTTCCGTAGGTTCGCGAATAAGCGGCAGCTTTATCATTATTTTATTAACGCTGATTATGCTGACGCTGGTGGCGATTATGCAGGTAAATAAAATAAACAACGCGTTGATCGCCATCAACGATGTCAATAACGTTAAACAGCGCTACGCCGTTAATTTCAGGGGCAGCGTACATGACCGTTCAATTGCCATCCGCGACGTGACGTTGGTGCCGGCAGGCGAACTGCAGGGCGTTGTGGAACACATCCGCAAGCTGGAGCAGGATTACCAGGCCTCCGTTCAGCCGATGGAAGGCATCTTTGCCCAGGGCAGCGACGTGACGCCCGAAGAGCGTACTCAGTACGAAAAGATAAAAGAGGCCGAGCAGCAAACGCTCCCGCTGGTGAATGAGATTATCGTTCTTCAGCAAAAAGGCGATGTGGAGGGCGCGCGCCAGGTCATCCTCAATCAGGCTCGTCCTGCTTTTGTTAACTGGTTGGCCACCATTAACGGTTTTATCGACATGGAGACTCAGCTTAACGACGCTTTGGCTAATACGGCGCGCGGTATTGCGCGAACATTTCACCTTCTGATGCTTACCCTGGCGCTGGTTGCCGTGGCGATTGGACTGCTGATCACCTGGTCAACCACACGCAAAATCACGCTTTCCCTCGGCGGTGAACCGGTTGATTTACTGCGTATGACCAACGCCATCGCCGCCGGAGATCTGACGCAAACGCCCGAGCTGCGTAAAAAAGATTCCAGCAGTATTCTGGCCTCGCTCAGCCATATGCAGAATGCGCTGCGCCAGCTGGTGCTGGAAGTTCGCCAGAACGCAGAGGGTGTGGCGAGCGCCAGCGCGGAAATTGCCAAAGGAAGTAGCTCGCTTTCTGCAAGGACGGAGAACCAGGCTGCGGCGCTACAGCAAACATCAGCGGCGATGGATCAGGTGGCGAGCACGGTGCGGAACAATGCGGAAAGCGCGCAGTACGCCAGCAAACTTGCCAGCTCTGCCGCCAGCGAAGTCACCCAGGGAAGTGAAATGGTGCAGGGGATCGTCAGTACTATGGAGGAGATCACTCAGGAATCCGTACGTATTGCGGACATTACCTCCGTGATCGAGGGGATCGCTTTCCAGACTAACATTCTGGCACTGAACGCCGCCGTTGAGGCCGCCAGAGCAGGTGAACAAGGCCGGGGTTTTGCCGTTGTCGCCACTGAAGTTCGAGCCCTTGCTCAACGCTCTTCCAGCGCCGCGAAAGAAATAAAAGGCCTGATTACCGGCTCAGTGCAGCGGGTAAACAGCGGGGCGCAGGAGATCGATCAGGCGGCGGAAACCATGAGCAAGATTTTAACCACCGTCAGCCAGGTGAACAGCATTGTGAACGAAATTGCGCATAACTCAGCAGAACAGGCGACCGGCGTGAATGAGGTTGCCCAGGCCGTTGCGCAGATGGATAAAAACCTGCAGCAAAACGTCGCGTTGGTTGAGGTGACGTCCTCCACGGCAACCTCTCTCGATAGGCAATCTCGCGTTCTGCGTGAAACCGTCAGCGTTTTCCAGGTTGCCTCCTGAGCCTACAAAGTACGGGGAATCGCCATTCCCCGTTTTTTTATTTCGGGAAATTAATCACCAGGTGGCTATTGTCGTCTTTCTCGTTCAGCGAACAGCCTGGGGCTTTACCACTCGAGTCGAAAGAAACCACAGGGCCGGGACGCATATCTTTAGGGCCTTGTTCACGGCTATGGTGAAAATGACCGCCGCCGCCCCAAACCAGCGTTTTACGTGCGCCAATGGCACGCTCTTCTTTTTCTGCCGCAGCGTTCCAGGCAATATTGAGCGCCAGCCGTTTGTTCATGTATTTGATGGCTTCCATCGGCGTTTTCGGCGCAGCGCCGGGAATATGGCGGTCAATGCCGGCGACGGAAATACCCGCTTTGTGCGCTTCATAAAGTGCCCCGGCAACCTTATCTACCCAGGCCTCGCCGTGTTTTGACCAGGCGTTCATGATGAAGTTTTTTGTCGCCTCTTTGCCATGAGCCAGCGATTCGTGAAACAAGGCGTTATCGCTGTATTTCACAAACTCTACCGCCAGCAGATCCACACCAGCCTTTTTCAACTCGGGAATGGCATGGCCGACAAATTCAGGGATCGCAAGCTGACCATGCACGTCGCCCAGGTAAGCAAGCTTGTTATCCCGGAACAGGTTAGCCAGGGCCTGAACGGGATCGTTTACCGGCGGCTTAATTTTAATATCAGGGTGGATCCTTCCGCTGGTGTTAAGAGCGGCGGGCTGAACGCGATTTGACTGACCGACTGCAGAAAACATGGTTATCTCCGATGTTGGGATGTTTTCTGATAAGTGGGTCACTGAAAATTGAGTTCCTGAAAACAGGGTCAAAAAGATGTGTCTAAACGCAACATCCGGCAACTCAAATACGTTGCCGGATCGGGCGGGATCTATCTTTTATAGTAATTATTAAGGCTTTTAATGTAGTTCATACAGCCCATCACGCTGGGATCGGTGCTGTTGTATTTATAGTCTTTGATAATGCCTTTGCTGTCGGTAGAGATCTGAATTTTGCAGCTGTAGTTAACCGGCACAAACGTGGTTTGTGTTGTCGTGGCCTCAAACGGTTTACCGTTGACCGTACCGGTGGTCGTTTGCGGCGAAATATAAGGCTCGGCTCCCGTACTGTTCGTTATCCACGTATAAACTTTCGTGTCGTCAAACGTTTGCTGATTATCGGGGTAGCCTAATATTTTAAATGCGACGGTTTTATCCTGGCCCACGAGGCCACGCAAACCCTCATCAAGCTGTTGAAAAGAAACGCACCCCGTCACTGCCAGCACGCCCGCCAGTACCCACTTTCTCATAGACACCCTGGAATTTAACCGTTTAAACAGAATGAAGGCGAAAACGTTCGCCAAACTGCGGTATTACAGCCAGCCGCCGCTAGAACATATCAGAACAGCAACGCGTTGCGAGGCTTTCAGCAATGTCGTTTAACCGCTGTTTTCCTGCCTTTGATACTCCGTTATCATGGGCCATCTGCGGGGCGATTCCCGCGTGCAGTTTACGCCGTATTAGTGAGCAATAATGAGAACCAGAAACATCACTAACCACTTAAAATTCAACGAAATGGATATCATCACTCCATGAGTACTAGCGAAACCTTCGACGCCCATACCCCGATGATGCAGCAGTATCTGCGTCTTAAATCCGAGCACCGTGACATCCTGCTGTTTTACCGTATGGGTGACTTCTACGAGCTGTTCTATGACGATGCAAAACGCGCTTCTCAACTGCTGGATATCTCCCTGACCAAGCGCGGGGCTTCTGCGGGCGAACCTATTCCAATGGCGGGCGTGCCTCATCACGCGGTGGAAAATTACCTGGCTAAACTGGTGAACCTTGGTGAGTCCGTGGCCATCTGCGAACAAGTTGGCGATCCGGCAACCACCAAAGGGCCGGTTGAGCGTAAAGTCGTTCGCATCGTCACGCCGGGGACCATCAGCGACGAAGCGCTGCTGCAGGAGCGCCAGGATAACCTGCTGGCGGCAATCTGGCAGGACAGCAACGGTTTTGGCTATGCTACGCTCGACATCAGTTCCGGGCGCTTCCGCCTGACCGAACCGGAAGACCGTGAAACCATGGCCGCCGAACTTCAGCGCACCAATCCGGCGGAGCTACTGTATGCGGAAGACTTCGCTGAGATGAGCCTGATTGATGGCCGCCGTGGCCTGCGCCGCCGCCCGCTTTGGGAGTTCGAGATTGAAACCGCGCGCCAGCAGCTAAATCTGCAGTTTGGCACTCGGGACCTGACCGGCTTTGGCGTCGAGAACGCCCACCATGGGCTTTGCGCCGCCGGCTGTCTGCTGCAATACGTCAAAGATACCCAGCGCACTTCCCTGCCGCATATCCGTTCCGTGACCATGGACCGGCAGCAGGACAGCATCATTATGGATGCAGCCACCCGCCGTAACCTTGAGATCACCCAGAATCTGTCCGGCGGCGTGGAGAACACGCTGGCCTCGGTGCTGGACTGCACCGTGACGCCGATGGGCAGCCGTATGCTCAAACGCTGGCTGCATATGCCGGTGCGTAACGTCGATGTGCTCACCCGGCGGCAGCAAACTATTGCGGCCCTGCAGGAGCGCACCGCAGATATTCAGCCTACGCTGCGTCAGGTCGGCGACCTTGAACGTATCCTTGCCCGTCTGGCGCTGCGCACCGCTCGCCCACGCGATCTGGCACGTATGCGTTATGCCTTCCAGCAACTGCCCGCCTTGCGCGAGACCCTGTCTGACGTAAGCACCGACTACGTGCAAACCCTGCGCGAGCAGATGGGTGAATTTGTAGAGCTGCGCGAATTACTTGAGCAGGCGGTTATCGAATCGCCACCGGTGCTGGTGCGCGACGGCGGCGTTATCGCTCCCGGCTATAACGAAGAGCTGGACGAATGGCGAGCCCTGGCCGATGGCGCAACTGACTACCTGGATCGCCTGGAAATTCGCGAACGCGAACGCCTGGGCCTTGATACGCTGAAAGTGGGATTTAACGCCGTGCACGGCTACTACATCCAGGTCAGCCGCGGCCAAAGCCATCTGGTGCCGATCAACTATGTTCGCCGCCAGACGCTGAAAAACGCCGAGCGCTACATTATTCCTGAGCTGAAAGAGTACGAAGACAAGGTCCTGACTTCCAAAGGCAAAGCGCTGGCGCTGGAGAAACAGCTTTACGATCAGCTATTTGATTTGCTGCTGCCGCACCTGGAAGCGCTGCAAAGAAGCGCTACCGCGCTGGCGGAGCTGGACGTGCTGGTGAACCTGGCCGAGCGCGCTTATACCCTGAACTACACCTGCCCGACGCTGACGGACAAGCCCGGCATTAAGCTGGTCGGTGGCCGCCATCCGGTAGTGGAACAAGTGCTCAGCGAACCGTTTATCGCTAACCCGCTAAACCTTTCCCCTCAGCGTAGAATGCTGATCATTACCGGCCCGAACATGGGCGGTAAAAGTACCTATATGCGCCAGACCGCGTTAATTGCTTTGCTGGCCTATATCGGCAGTTTTGTGCCAGCTCAGCAGGCAGAAATTGGCCCGGTTGATCGCATCTTTACCCGCGTAGGCGCTGCCGATGACCTGGCTTCCGGTCGCTCAACCTTCATGGTGGAGATGACAGAGACCGCCAACATTCTGCACAACGCGACCGAACACAGCCTGGTCCTGATGGATGAGATTGGCCGCGGCACATCGACCTATGATGGCCTGTCGCTGGCCTGGGCCTGCGCCGAAAGCCTGGCCAACCGTATTAAGTCGCTGACGCTGTTCGCTACCCACTATTTCGAGCTGACCACGCTGCCGGAGAAAATGGAAGGCGTGGCTAACGTCCATCTGGATGCCGTGGAGCATGGGGATACCATCGCCTTTATGCACAGCGTGCAGGACGGCGCGGCGAGCAAGAGTTACGGCCTGGCCGTAGCCGCGCTGGCGGGTGTGCCAAAAGACGTGATCAAACGTGCGCGTCAGAAGCTGCGCGAGCTGGAAAGCATTTCCGGCAATGCGGCCGCAAGCCAGGTGGATGGGACGCAAATGTCGCTGCTGGCCACGGCGGAAGAGACATCCCCTGCCGTCGAGGCGCTGGAGAACCTGGATCCAGATTCTCTTTCTCCGCGTCAGGCGCTGGAGTGGATCTATCGGCTGAAGAGTTTGGTGTAGCCGTTACCAAACGGCACGCATAAAAAAAGCGATGATTTGCATCACCGCTTTTTTATTTGAAGAGTCGATTATTCGCGGAACAGCGCTTCGAGGTTCAGCCCCTGAGCCTGCAGGATTTCACGCAGACGGCGAAGGCCTTCAACCTGAATCTGACGAACGCGTTCGCGAGTCAGGCCGATTTCACGACCCACATCTTCCAGCGTCGCAGCTTCATAACCCAGCAGACCAAAACGACGGGCCAGCACTTCACGCTGCTTAGCGTTCAGTTCGAACAGCCACTTCACGATGCTTTGTTTCATGTCATCGTCTTGCGTGGTGTCTTCCGGGCCGTTGTCTTTCTCGTCCGCAAGGATATCCAGCAGCGCTTTCTCAGAGTCACCACCTAATGGGGTGTCTACCGAGGTAATGCGCTCGTTGAGACGCAGCATACGGCTAACGTCATCAACCGGTTTATCCAGCTGCTCGGCAATCTCTTCGGCACTCGGCTCATGGTCGAGCTTGTGGGAGAGTTCACGAGCAGTACGCAGGTAAACGTTCAGCTCTTTCACAATGTGAATCGGCAGGCGAATCGTACGGGTTTGGTTCATGATTGCCCGTTCGATGGTCTGACGAATCCACCATGTGGCGTACGTTGAGAAACGGAACCCACGTTCCGGATCGAATTTCTCAACCGCACGAATCAGCCCCAGATTACCCTCTTCAATCAGATCCAGCAGCGCCAGACCACGATTACTGTAGCGACGGGCAATTTTTACCACCAGACGCAGGTTACTTTCGATCATGCGTCGGCGGGAGGCTACATCACCGCGCAACGCGCGGCGAGCAAAGTAAACTTCTTCTTCGGCTGTTAATAATGGAGAGTAACCGATCTCTCCAAGATAAAGCTGAGTCGCATCTAGTACACGCTGTGTTGCACCCTGTGACAGCAGCTCTTCTTCTGCAAGGTCGTTATCACTGGGTTCCTCTTCTACAAGGGCTTTTTCGTCAAAAGCCTCAACTCCGTTCTCATCATATTCCGCGTCTTCGTTTAACTCGTTAACTTTCAGCGTATTCTGACTCATAAGGTGGCTCCTACCCGTGATCCCTGGGCAATACACTCAATGAATGTTTTGCCGGTTTATCGCTGCGGCAAATAACGCAGCGGGTTTACGGATTTCCCCTTGTAACGAATTTCAAAATGCAATCGTGTAGAACTGGTTCCGGTGCTACCCATGGTAGCTATTTTTTGCCCCGCCTTAACTTCTTCTTGTTCCCGGACCAGCATTGTATCGTTATGGGCGTAGGCACTCAGATAATCATCGTTGTGTTTGATGATGATTAGATTACCGTAACCGCGCAGCGCGTTACCGGCATATACCACGCGCCCTGCGGCGGTCGCGATAATGGCCTGTCCTTTACTGCCAGCGATATCGATCCCTTTGTTGCCCCCTTCGGTTGCCGCAAAGTTTTCGATGATCTTACCGTCGGTCGGCCAACGCCAGGTTGAAATTGGCGAGCTGTTAGACGTACTGCTGACGGTAGGTTCGGTAGAGCTAACCACAGGTGCCGTCACCGGTGCTGTGACAACAGTCTCAGCTGGCTTATTGCCCGGTAACATTTTAGTAGCACTCTGTTCACCTGAATCCTCAGAATACGTAATTGTCGGTTTAGAAGCAACTACCCTGGTTGAGTTTTGTTCAACCGGCGTCGCGACGCCCTGCGCGCGTGCATCGGCGGCGGTCACCGCGTTACCACCGGTGATTGGCGTGCCGGAGGCGTTGCCGACCTGGAGGGTTTGCCCTACTTCCAGACCGTATGGCGCCGGTACGTTGTTGCGCTGCGCCAGGTCACGGAAGTCGTTCCCGGTAATCCACGCAATGTAGAACAGAGTATCGCCGCGTTTAACGGTGTAGGTGCTGCCGCCCGCGTAGCTTCCTTTAGGGATGTTGCCGTACTGACGGTTGTAGACAATGCGGCCATTTTCAGTCTGTACAGGCTCTGACGCTACGGGCTGGGCCTGAGGCTGGCGAACCGGTTGAATTTGTGGCTGCTGCACGGGTTGAATCTGAGGTTGCTGGATCGGAGCGGACATTGTCGGTGGCTTCGTCACCAGCAGGCTGCCGGTTGAAGAGCCTGAAGAACTGCCATTGCCGCCAACGGAACTGATCGGCGCCTGGGTATTATTGTTGCTTGTACAGCCTGCAAGCCAAAGGCTGGTTAGCGTCAACATCGCCGCCCGGCGTAAAGTAAAAGTTGGGCTTCCCGCGCTCATTTATCCCCCAAAATGATAACAACCAGATATGCATAAAACACTGTAGAAAAGCGGCGTAATCCACGCCAGCTTTTGCTGAATTCGGCTACGTTACGCCGAATTGGCAGCAAAAAAACCGGATATTTCCGGATTATGCTAATTCGCCGCGTACTAAGGGCACAAAGCGAACAGCTTCTACCGTGTCGATTAAAAATTCATCCCCGTGGCGCCGCACGCGCTTCAAAAACTGCCGGTCGTCCCCCACGGGTAAAACAAGAATGCCGCCGTCATCCAGCTGCGACAGCAGCGCAGTGGGAATTTCCGGCGGTGCCGCTGTCACAATGATAGCGTCGAACGGCGCTTTTGCCTGCCAGCCCTGCCAGCCATCGCCGTGACGGGTCGAAATATTGTGTAAATCCAGCTGCTTCAGGCGACGCCTGGCGTGCCATTGCAGCCCTTTGATACGCTCAACGGAGCAAACATGCCCTACCAGATGCGCCAGAATCGCGGTCTGGTAGCCAGACCCGGTGCCAATTTCCAGCACTTTTGACTGCGGCGTCAGCTCCAGCAGCTCCGTCATCCTCGCTACCATATACGGCTGAGAGATAGTCTGACCAGACCCAATAGGTAACGCGGTATTTTCCCAGGCTTTGTGTTCAAACGCTTCGTCGACAAACTTCTCACGCGGCACCTGTGCAATAGCCTCAAGAACCTGTTCATTCTTGATGCCCTGGGCACGTAATTGATCGAGAAGAGCCTGTACGCGTTTGCTTACCATTGCGCCTCAACTCCGGCTTTTTCAAGCCAGTGGCCAACGACTTCATGGGCGCTATGTGCGGTTAAATCGACATGCAGCGGCGTCACAGACACATAGCCTTCGTCGACGGCGGCAAAGTCGGTGTCCGGTGCAACATCCAGTTTTTCCCCCGGTGGACCAATCCAGTACACCGTGTTGCCACGCGGATCTTCCTGGCGAATCACCTGGTCTGCCGGATGACGGCTGCCGCAGCGCGTGACGCGAATGCCTTTGATTTGGTCCAGCGGTAAATCTGGAACGTTGATATTCAGAATGCGCCCGGTGCGCAGTGGCTCCCGAGCCAGCGCCCGGAGAATAGAGCAGGTGACCGCCGCAGCGGTCTCATAATGCTCATGGCCATCCAGCGAGACGGCCAGCGCCGGGAGCCCCAAATGACGTCCTTCCGTCGCCGCCGCAACGGTGCCGGAATAGATAACGTCGTCGCCGAGATTTGGCCCGGCGTTGATGCCCGACACCACAATATCCGGGCGCGGATGCATCAAAGCATTGACGCCGAGATAGACACAGTCCGTCGGCGTTCCCATTTGAACGGAGATATCCCCGTTGGCGAGGGTAAAGGTTCTAAGCGATGACTCCAGCGTCAGTGAGTTTGATGCGCCGCTGCGGTTTCTGTCCGGCGCCACCACCTGCACCTCGGCAAATTCACGCAACGCCTTCGCCAGCACCTGAATACCAGGCGCATGGACTCCGTCATCGTTACTCAGCAATATTCGCATAATCACCCGCTGTGTTCATGAGTTCCCTGACAACGCTGGTGGCAAAACTTCCCGCCGGTAACCAGAAGTTCAGCTCGACGGTGACATCATCCCACCAGTTCCAGCTCAGCTCTTTCGGCTGAACCAGCATCGCACGGCGCGCCGCTTCCACTCGCTCACGCTTCAGCAGCCCCAGCAGAATCTCTTCATCCGCCACGGATTGCTGCTCAAAAGCCAGCGCTGCATTTTGCGTTCCCCACTCGCCATCGCCCGGCAGCGAAGCGGTGATCAGCAGTTCGCCGTCATTCACTCGCTGTTGCAGGCCAGGAAGTTCTTCCGGGGTCGCCACAAACCAGCTGCCGCGCCCTGCCAATTGTAGCGCATCGCCATCAACAACTTGATTAAAGTCTGTTTTTTTCAGGCGCTGGCTAACAATCTGATTAAACAACGCGCTGCGGGCTGCCGACAACCAAAAACTGCGTTTATTTCTGTCGCGCAACGGCGCATTGCTTTCAGCCCAGCGTTTCGCCTGATGCAGGTTATTGCCGCCGATGCCAAAACGCTGGCTGCCGAAATAGTTAGGCACGCCCTGCTCCGCTACGGCCTGCAGGCGCTGCTCCATCTCGTGGCGATCGCTTACCTCGCGCAGCACGAGGGTAAAGCGGTTTCCCTTCAGAGCGCCTAAGCGCAGCTTGCGGCGGTGGCGAGCAAACTCCAGCACCTGACAGCCTTCGAGCGTAAAAGCGCTCATGTCCGGCATCTCTTTGCCCGGCAGGCGAACGCAGAACCACTGTTCAGTCACCGCATGTTTGTCTTTTTGCCCGGCAAAGCTGACTTCGCGCGCATGAACTTTAAGGAATTTCGCCAGAGCATCGGCCACGAAACGTGTATTGCAGCCGCTTTTCAGAATGCGCAGCAGCAGATGTTCACCGTCACCGTCCGGGCCAAAGCCCAAATCTTCGATCACCACGAAATCTTCTGGGCTGGCCTTGATGACGCCGCTGCCCTGCGGCTTGCCGTGCAGCCACGTCAGGTTTTGCATGTCCATTACTTGCCGGCCTTGTGCAGCAGCGCCACGGCTTCGCAGGCAATACCTTCGCCGCGGCCGGTAAAGCCGAGTTTCTCGGTGGTGGTTGCTTTGACGTTGACGTCATCCATATGGCAGCCGAGGTCTTCGGCAATAAACACGCGCATCTGCGGGATGTGCGGGGCCATTTTCGGCGCCTGGGCGATAATCGTCACATCTACGTTCCCGAGGGTAAAACCTTTGGCCTGAATCCGGCGCCAGGCTTCACGCAGCAGCTCACGGCTGTCCGCCCCTTTAAAAGCAGGATCGGTGTCCGGGAACAGCTTGCCAATATCCCCCAGTGCGGCGGCACCCAGCAGCGCATCGGTCAGGGCATGCAGAGCAACGTCGCCGTCGGAATGAGCCAGCAGCCCTTTCTCGAACGGGACACGAACGCCGCCAATAATAATCGGGCCTTCGCCGCCAAAAGCATGAACATCAAAACCATGTCCAATACGCATTATACATTCTCCGTTTGGGTTAACCGCGTAAGATAGAAAGCCGCCAGGGCGAGATCTTCAGGGCGAGTCACCTTGATATTATCCGCCCGGGCGCTAATCAGTTCTGGATGAAAGCCGCAATATTCGAGGGCCGACGCTTCATCGGTAATAGTGGCACCTTCATCCAGCGCGCGCAGCAGGCAGCTGCGCAAAAGTTCGAGAGGGAAAAGCTGCGGCGTCAGGGCATGCCAAAGATCTTCACGATCAACCGTATGGGCAATCAGCCCTTTGCCTGGTTCGCCCCGCTTCATGGTGTCGCGAACCGGGGCCGCCAGAATACCGCCGACTTTGCTGCCGGTGGTAATCGCCAGCAGGTTATTCAGGTCGTCCCGGTGCAGGCAGGGGCGTGCGGCATCGTGCACCAGCACCCATTCAGCATTACCTGCGGCCTGCAGGCCAGCCAGCACGGAATCTGCACGTTGCTTGCCGCCAGTCACCACGGTGACGCGAGGATGGGTTGCCAGCGGTAAAGAGGAAAAATAGGTGTCGTTGGGGCTGAGAGCCACGATCACCTGGCCCACGCGCGGATGCGCCATCAGGCTAGCCACCGCGTGTTCGAGAATCGTTTTGTCGCCGATGTGTAGGTACTGCTTAGGACATTCCGTTTGCATACGGCTGCCGATACCGGCGGCCGGTACCACGGCAATTACGTCCGGGGAGGAGTCTGCCATGCCTTTCACTTATGCTGAGTTATCGATTATTTTGCCCGGCGTTGGAGGTATTACCGTTGGCTGCGCGTTTGGAGGCATCCGGTACCAGGCGGTAGAAAGTCTCTCCCGGCTTGGTCATGCTGAGTTCGTTGCGAGCGCGCTCTTCGATCGCTTCCTGGCCGCCGTTGAGGTCGTCAATTTCGGCAAAAAGCTGATCGTTGCGAGATTTTAGTTTGGCATTGGTTGCCTGCTGCGCAGCGACATCTTCGCTGACGCGCGTGTAATCGTGTACGCCGTTTTTTCCGAACCACAGCGAATACTGAAGCCAGACCAGCAAGGCCAGCAACAGCAGCGTTAGTTTACCCATCCTGCCCCCTGAAAAACGGCACAATCATCCCACAACTTTTTCGTCGACTCCACTGCGGCAAGCCACCCTGCGCGCCAAATCGCGCCAGAATTTACCACATAACGCGAATTCATGCGCGATTGGAGCAAGTTTAGCTTAACGTTGCCCATAAATAGTCTGTTACGGTTTGACGCAGTTCGGCACGGCTAACCCATAAGCCACATGAAGAGCACGCCGAACATCAGCGCTACGGAGAGCAGCGTAGCCACACAGCTGAACAGCAGCTTGCCACGCAAGATGGAGTGCAGGGCAATCCCCACCACCACCGCGACCGGCATCAGCGCCAGGAAGAATGGCCAGGTGTAGAGGAAGAAAAAGAGCGTGTTGGGGCCATAGACCAAAAAGGGAATACCTAGCGCCAGCAGCCACGACAAAAAGCCGATAAACGCCCCGGGCAGTGACCAGGTTGTTTCCTCGACCGTCGGACTGGGTTCAGCCTGAGAGATAACGATATTCGTGCTGTTGCGCATAACTGATTTCATAACCCTGATGGCCGGAAGCGTTGTGCTTCCGGGCGTCTTCAGCAATTGATGATATCGTCGCGACGCAGCAGGTCTAATATTTGGGCCACTAAATTTGTTACTAATTGTTCGCCGTCTAAGTGAATTTCGGCCCGCAACGGCGCCTCATACGCCGAATCAATCCCGGTAAAATTCTTCAGTTCCCCAGCCCTGGCCTTCTTATAAAGCCCTTTAGGATCGCGCGTTTCGCAAATGGCTAACGGCGTGTCCACAAACACTTCGTAGAAACGCCCTTCCCCGGCCCGCTCGCGCACCATTTGCCTTTCAGCCCGGTGAGGCGAGATAAACGCGCTAAGCACGACCAGGCCCGCATCCACCATCAGGCCAGCCACTTCGCCAACCCGCCGGATGTTCTCCTGGCGGTCCTCATCGCTAAAGCCCAGGTCGCTGCACAAGCCGTGGCGAACGTTGTCGCCATCAAGCAAGTACGTGCTTACACCAAGTTTATGCAGCTCTTGCTCAAGGGCACCGGCTACGGTCGATTTCCCGGAGCCGGACAAGCCGGTAAACCACAGCACCGCGCCGCGGTGCTTGTGCAAGGCTTCACGCTGCTCACGCGTCACCGGATGAGCATGCCAGACCACGTTTTCATCATGGTCGGCCATTATTTGCCTCCCAGCAGATCGCGCGCGCCCCAGTGTGGGAAGTGGCGACGCACCAGGGCATTAAGCTCAAGCTCAAACGCGCTGTAGGCCGAAGGTTCCTGATAAACCTCTGTCTGCGGCTCGCGCACCATGCCAGCGCCGACGGTCACGTTGCTCAGTCGGTCAATGAAAATCAGCCCGCCGGTCACCGGGTTGGACTGATATTTATCGAGCACCAGCGGCTCATCGAAGGTGAGATCCACCAGCCCAATTCCGTTCAGCGGCAAACTTTCTACCACGCGCTGAGTCAGCGAGTTAATTTCAACCTGGTACTGAATATTGTCGACGCGCGCACGGGTTTTCTTCCCGGCGATTTTGATATCAAAGCTCTGGCCCGGTACCAGCGGCTGTTCCGCCATCCAGACGACATCCACTTTCGCGCTCTGCACCGCGGCCAGCGATTCCGTCGCTTCCACCAGCAGATCGCCCCGGCTGATGTCGATTTCGTCTTTCAGCACCAGGGTAATCGCTTCCCCCGCGCCGGCTTGTTGCAAATCTCCATCAAAAGTCACGATTCGGGCGATGCTGGATTCGACGCCAGACGGCAGCACTTTGACGCGCTGGCCTACGCTAACGGTGCCGGAAGCGAGCGTCCCCGCATAGCCGCGGAAGTCGAGATTAGGGCGGTTCACGTACTGCACCGGAAAGCGCATTGGCTGCTGCTCCACGCCGCGAATAATCTCTACCGTTTCCAGCACTTCGAGCAGCGTCGGGCCGCTGTACCACGGCATTTGAGCGCTGGCGCTGGCGACGTTATCCCCTTCCAGCGCGGAAAGCGGCACAAAACGGATATCCAGGTCCGCCGGCAGCTGTTGAGCAAAGGTCAGGTAATCCTGCTTGATCTGCTCGAAGCTCTGCTCGCTGAATGCCACCAGATCCATCTTGTTGATCGCCACCACCAGATGCTTGATCCCCAGCAGCGTGGAGATAAAGCTGTGCCGACGGGTTTGATCCAGCACACCTTTGCGGGCGTCGATCAGCAGGATCGCCAGGTCGCAGGTTGATGCCCCGGTAGCCATATTGCGGGTGTACTGTTCGTGCCCCGGCGTGTCGGCAATAATGAATTTGCGTTTCTCGGTGGAGAAATAGCGGTAGGCCACGTCGATGGTAATGCCCTGCTCGCGTTCGGCCTGCAGGCCATCCACCAGCAACGCTAAGTCGAGCTTCTCGCCCTGCGTGCCGTGACGTTTGCTGTCGGTATGCAACGACGAGAGCTGATCTTCATAAATCTGGCGTGTGTCGTGCAGCAGGCGGCCAATCAGGGTGCTTTTGCCGTCATCGACGCTGCCGCAGGTCAAAAAGCGCAGCAGGCTTTTGTGCTGCTGGGCGTGCAGGTAGGCTTCGACGCCGCCTTCATCAGCGATTTGTTGTGCAATAGTGGTGTTCATCTGGCGGCTCCTTAGAAATAACCCTGACGTTTTTTCAGCTCCATCGAGCCGGCCTGGTCGCGGTCAATCATGCGTCCCTGGCGTTCACTGGTAGTGGAAACCAGCATCTCTTCGATGATCTCTGGCAGCGTCTGCGCGGTTGACTCCACCGCGCCGGTCAGCGGCCAGCAGCCCAGGGTACGGAAGCGCACCATACGTTGTTCAATCACTTCACCCGGCTGCAAATCGATACGATCGTCGTCAATCATCATCAGCATACCGTCGCGCTCCAGCACGGGACGCGGTGCCGCCAGATACAGCGGAACGATGTCGATATTTTCCAGGTAGATGTACTGCCAGATATCCAGTTCGGTCCAGTTAGAGAGTGGGAACACGCGAATACTTTCGCCTTTATTTATCTGGCCGTTGTAGTTATGCCACAGCTCAGGCCGCTGGTTTTTTGGGTCCCAGCGGTGGAAGCGATCGCGGAAAGAGTAAATACGTTCTTTCGCACGGGATTTCTCTTCATCGCGGCGCGCGCCGCCAAAGGCAGCATCAAAACCGTATTTATTCAGCGCCTGCTTAAGCCCTTCGGTTTTCATGATATCGGTATGCTTGGCGCTGCCGTGAACGAACGGGTTAATACCCATCGCTACACCTTCAGGATTGCGGTGTACGATAAGATCGCAGCCGTAGGCTTTCGCAGTGCGGTCACGGAATTCGTACATTTCGCGGAATTTCCAGCCGGTATCAACGTGCAGCAGCGGGAACGGCAGCGTACCTGGGTAGAAAGCTTTACGGGCCAAATGCAGCATGACCGAAGAGTCTTTCCCAATGGAATACATCATCACCGGATTAGAAAATTCGGCAGCGACCTCACGGATAATATGGATGCTTTCAGCTTCCAGTTGCCGCAAGTGAGTGAGTCGTTTTTGGTCCATAACCTTCCCTTAAGCAGATGCGCCGCGGCCGTTCATCGCAGCCGCTTGAGATTTAATCTAAGGGGACTATAAGTCTTGGGCTTATTTGTTATGAAATTACGAATTGGAATGACTAGTTCCCGAAAAGAATAACGCCGCGGCAAAGCTAACGACAAAATGTGCTTAACCAGTCGTTTTTTCGCGGGTTTAAGAGCAAATGAAATTGTTTAACCTGGCTCACAGTTTCATACTAACGGCGCTTAAAATTTCCGACTAATAAAGATGAATAAGGACGTACTATGTTTTCCGCATTGCGCCGCTCGGTGATTTGCCTGGCGCTGGGCGCGTGCTTTAGCTTTCCCGCAGTGGCGAAGGTCACGCAGCAAGGCGACCTTGCCGACCAGCAAACCCGCCATATCGCGACTTATTTTCCGGGCCGAATGACCGGCAGCCCTGCCGAAATGCTGGCCGCAGACTATATTCAGCAGCAGTTTAAAAGCTGGGGATACCAGAGCGATATTCGCCAGTTTAATACCCGCTATATCTACACCACGAAAGCGGGACATCAGACCTGGCATAACGTCGCTAGCAGCAGCGTGATTGCCGCCCGTGAAGGTAAACTGCCGCAGCAAATTATTATCATGGCGCATCTGGACACCTATACGCCGCTCAATGATAAAGACGTGGACAATAATCTCGGCGGCCTCACGCTGCAGGGCGTGGACGATAATGCTTCCGGCCTTGGCGTCATGCTGGAGCTGGCCGAGCGCCTGAAAGATATTCCTACCCGCTACGGCATCCGCTTTATTGCCACCAGTGGAGAAGAAATTGGCTCCCTGGGTGCGAAAAATATTCTGGAGCGCATGAGCAAAGCGGAGCAGGCCAACACGCTGCTGGTGATCAACCTGGACAGCCTGATCGTTGGCGATAAGCTCTACTTCAATAGCGGGGCATCAACGCCTGCGGCCGTGCGTAAACTGACCCGCGATCGCGCGCTGACGCTGGCTCATCGCGCCGGGATTCAGGCCACCAGCAATCCGGGACTGAATACGAAATACCCGAAAGGCACCGGCTGCTGTGGCGATGCTGAACCATTCGACAAGGCCGGGATCCCGGTGCTGTCCGTGGAAGCCACCAACTGGACGCTTGGGGCGAAAGACGGTTATCAGCAGCGCAGTAAAAACAAGGCATTTCCAGACGGTACCAGCTGGCATAACGCCACGCTCGACAACCTCGAGTATCTGGATAAAGCGCTGCCGGGCAGAATTAAGCGCCGCAGCCATGACACGGTGCGTATTCTGCTCCCGCTGGTGAAAGAGTTGGCGAAGGCCGGGAAGTGATTTTCCCCTCGCCGCAATGGCGAGGGGGTATTTATTCGTGCAAACCGCACTCGCGTTTCAGGCCAAAGAAGCGCGTCTCTTCTTCTGCCATGCCAGGTTCCCATTTACGGGTGGTGTGGGTATCGCCGACGGACAAATAGCCCTGATCCCAGAGCGGATGGTACTTCAGCCCGTGCTCGGTCAGGTACTGGTAAACCGTGCGGTTATCCCAGTCGATGATCGGCAGAATTTTAAAGACTTCACGCTGTACGGCCAGCACCGGCAAATTGGCGCGGCTGCCGGACTGTTCACGACGCAGGCCAGCAAACCAGGTTTGCGCCTCCAGCGTTTTCAGCGCGCGGTTCATCGGCTCAACTTTGTTGATGTCGTTGTAGCGCTCAATGCCCTCCACGCCCTGCTCCCACAGTTTGCCATAACGCGCTTCCTGCCAGGCCGGGCTTTCGGTCGCGCGGAACACCTGCAAATTCAGCTTCAGCTTGTCGGTAAGCTCGTCGATAAACTGGTAGGTTTCCGGGAACAGATAGCCGGTATCGGTCAGGATCACCGGGATATCGGGGCGCTGCTGCGTGACCAGATGCAGACACACGGCGGCCTGAATGCCGAAGCTGGACGAGAGCACAAATTCCCCTGGCAGATTTTCCAGCGCCCAGGTCACGCGCTGCTGCGCGCTAAGTTTTTCCAACTGAGCGTTGACTTCGGCGAGCGCCATGACGCGTTCGACTTTAGGAAGGGCGTTCAGTTCGTTTAAATCAAGTACGGACATACGTGCCTCACTTAGTAATCAATGACCCTTACCCCGGCCCTCTCCCTGGAAGGGAGAGGGGGAAGCGAAGCCAGGCAATCGTTATGCTAATCCCCTCTCCCCTTTGGGGAGAGGGTTAGGGTGAGGGGAAAAAACTAGTCCCACAAATCCCTGGCCGGATCGAGCACCGGGCGAATAATCCCAGCGCGTACGGTAAAATCACCAAAGCCTTCGTCGGTCTCACGTTCTTTCGCCCAGCGGCCCACCAGCTCATCAATCGAGCTGAGGATCTCCGGCTCGGTGATGTTTTCGCGGTACATGCGCGGAATACGCGTCCCGATACGGTTGCCGCCAATGTGCAGGTTGTAGCGCCCTGGCGCTTTCCCCACGAGGCCAATTTCGGCCAGCATCGCGCGGCCACAGCCGTTCGGGCAGCCGGTAACACGCATCACAATGTGCTCATCCGGCACTTTGTGTTTATCCATCACCTGCTCAACTTTGGTGACAAACTCCGGCAGGAAGCGTTCGGCTTCCGCCATCGCCAGCGGGCAGGTCGGGAACGCCACGCAGGCCATTGAGTTCTCACGCTGCGGCGTAACCGCATTCATCAAGCCAGACTCGGTTGCCAGCTTCTCAATTTTAGCCTTTTCGCTTTCCGGCACACCGGCGACGATCAGGTTCTGGTTTGCCGTCAGGCGGAAATCACCTTTGTGGATCCTGGCTATCTCCAGCAGACCGGTTTTCAGCGGTCGCCCAGGGTAATCCAGGATGCGGCCATTTTCGATAAACAGCGTCAGGTGCCATTTGTCGTCAATGCCCTTCACCCAGCCAATACGATCGCCGCGGCCGGTAAATTCGTATGCGCGGGTTGGCTCAAACTTGATGCCAGCGCGGCGCTCAACCTCCGCCTTAAACACGTCAACGCCAACGCGCTCAAGGGTATATTTGGTTTTAGCATTTTTACGGTCGGTACGGTTTCCCCAGTCGCGCTGGGTTGTCACCACCGCTTCCGCTACCGCCAGAGTATGCTCCAGCGGAATGTAGCCGAATTCGCTTGCCGTGCGGGCATAGGTATTTTTATTCCCGTGCTCGATGGACAAGCCACCGCCGACCAGCAGGTTGAAGCCAACCAGCTTGCCGTTTTCCGCAATCGCGATGAAGTTCATGTCGTTGGCGTGCAGATCCACGTCGTTCTGCGGCGGGATTACTACCGTAGTTTTAAACTTACGCGGCAGATAGGTCGGCCCCAGAATCGGCTCTTCGTCGGTGGTGGCGATTTTTTCTTTGTCCCACCAAATTTCGGCGTAGGCGCGGGTGCGCGGCAGCAGGTGCTCAGAGAGCTTTTTCGCCCATTCGTAGGCTTCCTGATGCAGCTCAGACTCCACCGGGTTAGAGGTACACAGCACGTTACGGTTCACGTCGTTGGCCGTCGCCAGCGCGTCCAGGCCCACCTCGTGCAGCATTTCATGCGCGGGCTTGACGTTCTTCTTCAGAATGCCGTGGAACTGGAACGTCTGGCGGTTGGTCAGACGAATGCTGCCGTAGATAGTCTTATCTTCGGCAAACTTATCAATAGCCTGCCACTGCTGGGTGGTGATAATCCCCCCCGGCAGGCGACAGCGGAGCATCATCGCGTGACGCGGCTCCAGCTTCTGCTCAGCGCGTTCGGCTCGAATATCACGGTCATCCTGCTGATACATGCCGTGGAAGCGGATCAGCAAGAAGTTGTCGCCGTTGAAACCGCCGGTCAGGCCATCCTGCAGATCTTCTTTAATGGTGCCGCGCAGAAAATCGCTGTCGCGCTTCAGGCGTTCGGCGTCGACCAGTTTGCCTTCGACCACCAGAGGGCCAGGGTGTTTTTCACTCATTAGTAGACATCTCGCTGATAACGGCGCTCAACGCGCAGCTCACTTAAAAATTCATCTGCCGCTTCGGTGTCCATGCCACCGTGGACGGCAACCACTTCCAGTAACGCCTGCTCAACGTCCTTCGCCATACGGTTGGCGTCGCCGCAGACGTAAATGTGGGCACCTTCCTGAATCCAGCGCCACAGTTCCGCGCCTTTCTCGCGCAGTTTGTCTTGTACGTATATTTTATGCTGCTGGTCACGGGACCAGGCTAAATCGATGTTCGTCAGCAGGCCGTCTTTGACGTAGCGCTGCCATTCCACCTGATAAAGGAAATCTTCGGTAAAGTGCGGGTTGCCAAAGAACAGCCAGTTCTTACCGCCAGCGCCGTCGCTGTCGCGCTGCTGAATAAAGGCGCGGAACGGGGCGATGCCGGTGCCGGGGCCAATCATAATGACCGGGGTTTCAGGGTTGGCCGGTAAGCGGAAGTTATCGTTATGTTCAATGAACACGCGCACTTCGCCATCTTCCTCAAGGCGGTCTGCCAGGAAACCTGAAGCGCCACCGCTGCGGGCACGGCCTTCGATGTCATAGCGCACCGCGCCCACGGTAATGTGGACTTCGGTTTCAGCTTCCGCCTGCGAAGAGGCAATAGAATAAAGGCGCGGCGTGAGCGGACGCAGCAGGCCAGTCAGCTGTTCAGCCGTCAGTTCTGCCGGGGCGTAGCGCGCCATGTCCACAATCGGCGTGGTCTGTGCGTAATGCTGTAATTTGGCTTTATCGCCCACCAGCTCCAGCAGCGCCGTATTGCGGGTCAGTTGGGCGTAGTTTTCAACGATATTGCCGGTGTTGACCGTCAGCTCGAAGTGCCACTGCAGCGCTTCGCTTAACGGCAGCGTTTTGCCATCGACGGTGACGCTTTCATCGCCTTTCAGCCATAGCAGATCCGTCAGCTCTTTCACCAGCGCCGGATCGTTCTGATACCAGACGCCAAGCGCATCGCCCGGCTGATAGCGCAGGCCGGAGTCGCCAAGATCGATTTCGATATGGCGCACGTCTTTATCGGAGTCACGGCCGGTGATTTTCTGGTTCACCGCAAGCGTGGCGGTCAACGGTGATTCTTTGCTGTAAGGGCTGGTGAAGATTTCGTTGCTCACGCCCGTGGCCGTCGCGGCAGCCTGAGCCGGTGTTTCGGCCGGGACGCGGGATTTCAGCAGTTCAACGATTTGGCTGCGCCATGCCTGGGCCGCAGGCTGGTACTCTACGTCGGTATCAACGCGATCCAACAGGCGCTCGCCGCCTAATTCAGCCAGTTTACTGTCGAAGTCTTTGCCGGACTGGCAGAAGAATTCATACGAGCTGTCACCGAGGCCAAAGACGGCAAACGCGGTGCCGTTCAACTTCGGTGCTTTTTTCGAGAACAGGAATTTGTGCAGGGCCACGGCCTCTTCAGGCGGCTCGCCTTCCCCTTGTGTGGAACTGACGACAATCAGCAGTTTTTCCTGGGCAATTTGTTTGAATTTGTAGTCGCCCGCGTTCACCAGATTGACGTTCAGCTTCGCCGCCAGCAGGTCGTCCCGCAGCTGCTCACTCACGCGGCGTGCGTTGCCGGTCTGCGACGCGGAAATTAGCGTAATCACTGGGACTTCTGCCGCAGGGGCCGGATCCGCCGCGACAGCACCAGGCTGCTGGTTAATCATTCCCCAGAAATAACCGGATAACCAGGCCAGCTGAGTGGTTGAAAAATCAGTGGTCGCCGCCTGAAGGCGTGCCAGCTGGTCCGGCGTTAACGGCAGCAAAGCGCTCGGTGGAACCTGAGAAGTCATACGTATTTAGCTTCCAGTAGCAAAGGGCAAAAAAGGGCTTACAGACTGTAATGAGTCAAGGTTAACCAGCAGGTTATCAACAATTAAAGAAGGGATGGAAATAATAAATAACTAAAACGACTAATCGTTTTTTCAGGTAAATCATAGTGTTAAAAGTGATTACCTAACTACCTGATGAATATAAGATTTCAGCGCATTCACCGCTATTTACACCATGCTGCAGGGCAATGCGCCGTTTAGTTAATGCGAAAAATAGTCCATTCCGCTATCATGCGGCGGTTTTTTGAATTCCAGAGAGTCGAATGATGTCCACCACCCTGTTTAAAGATTTTACCTTCGAAGCCGCCCACCGCCTGCCGCACGTCCCGGAAGGTCACAAATGCGGTCGCCTGCATGGCCACTCCTTTATGGTGCGCCTGGAAATCACCGGCGAGGTAGATCCTTATACCGGCTGGATCATGGACTTCTCCGAGCTGAAAGCCGCGTTTAAGCCAACCTACGATCGCCTCGATCACTATTATCTGAACGATATTCCTGGGCTTGAAAATCCCACCAGCGAAGTGCTGGCGAAATGGATTTGGGATCAGATGAAACCTGTTGTGCCACTGCTAAGCGCGGTGATGATCAAAGAAACCTGCACCGCAGGCTGCGTCTACCGCGGCGAATAAGCTAAAAAAAGTCCGGAAATCACTCCGGACTTTTCCTCTCTGCGTCCCCCATCAAGCTAATTTTCATCCCACTTTGGTAAGCTGCGACGTCGCAACTAAAAGGTGCACGGGATGGCCACTACAGATTTCGATATTATCGTCGTTGGCGCGGGGATCGCAGGCTCCTGCTGCGCGGTAGAGTGCGCGCGCGCCGGGCTAAATGTTCTGCTTGTTGAGCGGGCAGCTCAGCCGGGAGGCAAAAACCTGTCGGGCGGCAGGCTTTACACCGCCGCGTTTGATGCCCTCTTTCCTGATTTTTCTCGCGCCGCCCCACTCGAACGCTGTATCACCCATGAAAAACTCTCCGCGCTGACGGCAGAAACGTCCACGACGTTGAGTTTCCAGCACCCTTCGGCAGCGTCATACAGCGTGCTGCGTGCCCGGCTGGATCCGTGGCTGTTCCAGCAGGCTGAACAAGCGGGCGCGCAGTGCCTGACGGCGACTCAGGTCGATAGCCTGCATGTTGAAAGCGGCGCGGTGAGCGGCGTGGTGATCGAAGGCGAAGTGCTGAGCGCCAAAGCCGTGGTTATCGCCGAAGGGGCCAATACCCTGCTGGCGGAACAGCACAAGCTGTTGCACAAGTTACCCGAGCACAGCGTTGCCGTTGGCGTGAAAGAAGTGCTGGCGCTACCGAAAGAAGATCTCGAGAACCGCTTCTCGCTTGAAGGTAACGCCGGTGCCGCCTGGCTGTTCACCGGCGGCATCTGCGGTGAACAGCCTGCGGGCGGGTTCCTCTATACCAATCTCGATACGCTGTCTGTCGGCATAGTCTGCCCGCTCTCTTCAATTCGGGCTGCCTCTACTTCACTTCCCGATCTGCTGGAAAACTTCAAGCAGCACCCGACGCTGCGCCCGCTTCTGCGCCGTGCCGAGCTGGTGGAATACGGCGCGCATCTGATTCCTGAATGTGGCCTGAACGGGCTTCCCGAGCGCCTGGCCGGCCCCGGCTATTTGCTTGTGGGCGACAGCGCCCGTTTCTGTATCAATACCGGTTTCACCGTGCGCGGCATGGATTTGGCGGCGCTTTCGGCAAAAGCGGCGGCGCAAACGCTGATTCAAGCGCTACAAGAAAATATCAGTGTCGATCTTCATCAGGCGTACCGCCACCAGTTGGCGTGCACTTCGCTGTGGGCGGTGCTGGAGCGCTATCGCAAAATGCCTGATTTTTTACAAACGCCGGGGCTGTTTCAGGACTATCCGCACCTGCTGGCTGAGCTGCAGCGTGATATCTTTAATCCCCAGTATTCACCGCCGCCACGACTCAGCAGCCTGCTGTGGAAACATGCCCGCAAAACGGGTATTTCCAGACTGGTTAAAGACATTTTTCGCGGAGGGCGCAGCCTGTGAACCTGCATGAGAAACTGGCCAGGAACGCCTGGCAACCTGCGGAGAAACCACACATTGTCCCCGCAGATAATCCCGATATCGAACAGCTTACTCTGCTGGTACGAGCCTGCCCCGCCGGGCTATACCGACAGAAAGAAGACGGCAGCCTGCACATTGATACCACCGGCTGCCTGGAGTGCGGCACCTGCCGCCTGCTGTGCGACGAACAAACCCTCAGCCGCTGGCGCTACCCGCCCGCAGGCTGCGGCGTCCAATTACGCTTTGGTTAATGGAGTCCAAGCTGTGTCCCTGATGTCCCTACTCAAGCAACACCCGCTGATTGCAGCGGTAAAAGATAACCAGAGCCTGCAGCTGGCGCTGGAATCCGACTGCCAGGTAATTTCCGTACTGTACGGCAATATCTGCACCATTACCGGCATCGTGCAGCAAATTAAGAAGGCGAATAAATACGCGCTGGTGCACGTCGATTTACTGGAAGGGACATCGAATAAAGAGATTGTGATTAACTTTCTGAAACTGGTGACCCAGGCCGACGGCGTGATCAGCACCAAAGCGCCAATGGTGAAAGCGGCCAGGGCGCAGGGGTTCTTTGCCATTCACCGGCTGTTTATCGTCGATTCCATCTCTTACCACAACATCGATAAACAGGTGGCCCAGTCGAACCCGGACTGCATCGAGATCCTGCCGGGATGTATGCCGAAAGTGATGAAATGGGTCACAGAAAAAATCGACCTGCCGGTGATTGCCGGTGGCCTGGTGTGCGACGCGGAGGACGCCAACAACGCACTCAGCGCCGGGGCGTTGGCTATCTCCACCACCAATACCGGCGTCTGGCAGTTGGCTAAATATCTTCCCTGACACAGGTTTGCAGCTCGGTTAGTACCGGCAGCAGGTCATCGACGATCCCCACATCGGCGTGGCGGAAAATCGCCGCCTGCGGATCGTTGTTGATGGCAACAATGAACCGGCTGTGAGCAATACCGCTGATAAAGGCCGGTGCGCCGGAGACACCTGCCGCAATACAAACGTCTGCGGCAACCTGGGTACCGGACATCCCCAGCAGTTTGTCCATGCTGCACCAGGCGTGCATCACCGCTTCGCGGCTGGCGCCGGTTTCCATGCCCAGCCCGCAGGCAATCTTCTCTACCTGCGCCATGGCTAGAGGGCTGCCAACTCCCCGCCCCACCGCCAGCACAAGCCTGGCATCGGCCAGGCCGGATTCGGCTTCATCGGCAATTGCCCCGGATTCAAGCAGCCAGGCGGGCTTCTGTGCTGCCACGGGAATCGGTACATACTCGATCTCCGGCTGCCAGGTTTTGGCTCCCGGCGCGGCGACTACGCTCAGGCACCAGGGCTTATTGTGCAGTTGAAGCTCAGCCACCAGCGCGCCGCCATAGGCGTTTTTGCGCACCACCTGCCGGGCAAAATCCGCGTCGTTAATCGCGCTCCACGCCTCCCCTTGCAGCCGGTGAGCCAGCCGGGTGGCAAGCTCCGCGCCCTGCCAGCCAGAAGGGAATAACAGCATGTCTACTGGGGCAGGCACGAAATGGGTATACAACCCCTCCAGCAGCGGCTCGCTGAGTTCACTCTCCGGCAGCAGCCAGGCTTCGACATGTTCTGGTGCCATTTCACTGCACGCAATGAAATGCCCTATCTCACTGAGCGCCGACGCTTGCCTCGCTTCAGGCAGAACCAGGGCAATTTTCATGATTTCATCCTTTTACGTAGCCAGTCGCGGTAGAGGCTGCGGACCTTTTCGCGCACATCGCTGCCCTGAATGATTAAGCCGCCGCGCTGCCGCTGAGGGTGATCCAGCCCGACCAGAGGAGAGAATGCCTCCTCATGACCAGGGACTTTCACAGGCAAGACCTCAACGTCCGAAGCTTTCACCGCCAGCTTTTGTCGCAGGCCAGGCGTTCTCAGGCAGTAATCTCCACGGCTTTCAATCATCAGCACCGCAGGCAGCCGCACGGTCAGGCTGCGTTTTCCTGCGCCGTGCCGCTGTTTCAGGCAAAGCTGCTGCCGTTCAGCATCGAGCGTGAAATCATAGACCTGAGTGAAACACGGCCAGCCCAGCTGTTCGGCGAGGTAAAACCCCATCTGGCCGCTGTTACCTTCGGCGCTGCGTGAGCCCATGACCACCAGAGATTGAGAATGTTGCTGCTGCCATGCGGCCAGCAAGGCAGCCACTGAGGCGGGAGAAAAAGTCAGCTCGTCATCCGGCTGCAGCCGAACGGCTCGCAGGAACCCCAGCGCTTTGAACTGGCGAAGAAAGCTGTCCGCACGCTCGTGACCAATGCTTAAGGCGGTAAGGTTTAAGCCTTCAGCCTGACGCAGCAGTATCTCCGCGGCAGCAGCCTCATCTTCTCCCAGACAAGGGCGCGTTATCGAGGTGTCCAGGCTGCCCTGTCCGGCGGTCAGCCAGTCTTTTTCCGCCAGCATGGCGAGGTCTGGCTCGGCCTTAAAGGCTAACAGAATGTTCATGATTCACCCCCGGCGGCTGCTCTTTATTCCCGGACGCGGCCACAAGGCTCATGTTTCGCGTTTCCGGCGCCCAGAAGACGGAAACCAGCAGGCCCAGCATCAGAACCGCGCTCAGCAACAGCATGGTGTTTTGCACCCCGAAGGAGACCAGCGCCACCGGCAGCAGTCCGGTGCTAATTGCCGAACCCAGGCGGCTCATCGACGTCGCAAACCCTACGCCCAGCGAGCGAATATCCGTCGGGAAACTCTCAGCGGGGAGAACGCCGACCAGGTTGCTGACCGCCGAAATGGTCAGCGTAAAAACAAAGAACAGCAGCAGGATGAGGGTGCCGTGTTGTTCCGGCACCAGCGCCAGTGCGGTAAGGCTGAAGAACAGCACCAGAAAACCGCCGATCAGGAAGCCGCGTCTTGAGCAGCGGTGGGTCAGCACCAGGCCCGCGATCGCGCCCACCACCAGCACCACATTCAGCAACAGGCTGGCGGTCAGGCCATCCTGCATACCCAGCAGCCCGGTAATGGACGGCAGCCAGGTATAAATCGCAAACCACGGGATCACCAGGCAAACAAAGAACAGGCTATTAAACGCGGTACGCCGCCAGTATTGCCCGGAAAACAACGTGCGGAGATGGCGGGAAGTTGGCACCGCAATCTCATCGCTAATAACAACATGTTCGCCGAAGCAGCGGCGCACAATCTGATGCGCTTCGGACACCCGCCCCTGGCGAAGCAACCAACGAGGAGATTCCGGGGTGCCCCAGCGCAAGACAGTGATTAACAACGCAGGTAACGCGGCCGACGCCAGCAGCCAGCGCCAGGCTTCCGGCCCGCTCTCCACTAGCTGATGCCCAATGAGGCTCGCCAGCACATAACCCAGCGTCCAGACCACGCTAAAAGCGCCGAGCAGCACACCACGATGTTTGCGCGGGGCAAATTCGGCCAACATGGTGTGGCCCACGGAGTAGTCGCCGCCCAGCCCGATGCCAATCAGCACCCGCAGCAGAATCAACTGCTCTACGTTACTAACGAAAAATTGTAAAAAGGAGGCCAGTGTGATGAGCACGAAGCTGAAGTTAAAGATTTTCTGACGACCAATATGATCGGAGATCCAGCCCAGCACCAAGCTGCCCAGAAACAGCCCAAACAGCGCCGAGCCGCCCACTAATCCTTCCTGAAGCGGCGTCAGGCTCATTTGCGGCGCAATCATCACCAGCGCAAAGCCAATTACGCCGAGCACGTAGCCGTCCGTCAAGTGAGCGCCGAAGGTCAGCCCGGCAATGCGTAAATGAAAGCGATTAAGCGGCAGGTCATCCATACGAACCGGTTCGGCGTGCATACTGATTCCTTTGTCGATCCGTAAATGAAGAGGTCGGCTCCTGAGAGCCGACCCGTGCGGTTATGTGCGATTATTTTTCAATCGGCCAAATCGTGCCGGTGTTCATGATGCCGTTCGGATCGTACTGATCTTTCAGGCCCTGCATGATTGGCCAGGCGGTACCGTGCTCCAGCCTGGACCAGTGCACGCGGTGCTTGCCGATCCCGTGGTGGTGCACCATCGAGCCGCCGAGGCGAATCGTCTCTTCCACGATGATTTTGTTCAGCGGATTGTGGTACTTGTCGATCTCCTCTTCCGGCTTGCAACCCACCACGTTGTAGTCGTACACGAAGTACATGTTGGTGCCGTTGATGTAGCTGTGGGAAGAGTGGCCGCCCAGCATAGTGATATCACCCGCATGTGGGAACTCGTTGCGAATGCGCTCGATCACATTGTGGTAAATCTCATTAATGCAGCTCCAGCTGCCAGAAACTTCCGTGGTAAAGCCCATGTTGCCGGTTTTCAGGATCTGCACACGTTCGGCGGCCACTTTGTCTGGCCCCCAGTTCAGGTTGTTGAACCAGGTTTCGATGAGCTTGCTGTCCACTTTCTTGCATTCCGGGTGGCGGGCAACAATTTCTTCGATGCCCGCGCCGGTCGCTTCAGCCAGGCGCTTAGAGCCTTCTGCCATAAAGATCAGCACGCATTTGCCGTCGGCAAAATGGGTGAAGTGCTGGGTGCCATCTTCGGCGTCATACAGGCGGGCAATCGACGGACGGTAGCCTTCCACCATCACTTCACGCAGGATGTTGAACCCGGTCTTCATGTTGTCGAGGATGTAGCCGTAGAACAGGTTGTTTTCCGGCATGTACTTGAAGATTTTTACCGTTACTTCGGTGATGTAGCAGAGCGCCCCTTCGTTGCCGATGATCACGTGGCGAATGTCCGGGCCAGCGGCACGGCGCGGCACGTTTTTAATGCGAGTGATGCTACCGTCCGGGAATACGGCTTCCAGACCAACCACCATGTCCTCAATCGCCCCGTACAGGGTTGAGAACTGGCCGATGCTGCGGGTTGCCACAAGGCCGCCCATTTGTGCCAGCGGTTTGGACTGCGGCGAGTGGCCGGTGGTGTAGCCTTTTTCACGCAGGGCATCTTCCAGCACTTCCAGCGGCACGCCGCACTGGGCGGTGGCCTGCATGTTTTCAATGTCGATATCGACAATCTTGTTCAGCCCGGAGCCATCCAGCACCACGGAGTTTTTCACCACCGCTTCCAGGCCGCCTTCCGTTGCGGAAGCGCCGGTTCGCGGGATACAGGTGATGTGGTTGCTGTTCAGAAACGCCAGTACGCTGGAGACTTGCTCAGTGTTCTGCAGTTTCACTACCGCGGCCGGCAGCGGCTGAGTGTACACGCCATGAATATCCGCATATTTTCTGAACCGGTCGATACTGTTTTTCTGTAATACTTTTTCATCGGTAATAACCTGCTGCGGACCAACGATTTCTTTTAATTGATCCACAATTGCTTCGCGAGATAAAGACATGACAACTCCTTCCTGACAAATAAGGGAATACGGATATAAATAAGAGAAAGCAGGAACCACCCTGCGAAAACTACCTGACTAAATAACCACCATCAACGACTAACAAATGGCCATTAACATAATCTGAAGCACGGCTGGATAAATAAACCATTGCCCCCATAAGATCCTGCGTTTCACCCCAGCGGTTGGCTGGAATATGATCCAGTACGCGCTTGTTGGTTTCCGGATTTTTACGCGTTTCGGTAGTAATATCGGTGGCATAATAACCAGGCGCAATACCGTTCACCTGAATATTATATTGGCCTAATTCATCGCAATACGCTTTCGTTAAACCGGCCAGCGCGTGTTTTGTGGCGGAATAAGCCGGAGACCATTGGCCGCCAAGATAAGAAAATAGCGAACAGATATTAATAATTTTTCCGTGCTTTTGCGGAATCATCACTTTGGCCGCCTCGTGACTTAATTCGAACGCCGCGGTCAGGTTGATGTTGATCATCGGGTCCCAGTCGGCGCGGCCGAAATCCAGCACCTTGTTGAGCTTACAGATCCCGGCGTTGTTGACCAGAATATCCACCGAACCAAAGGTTTCCAGGCACTGGGCGATGACCTGAGCCGGGGCACCTTTCTCCGTGATATCCACGGTCATAAACGCCACTTTTACGCCTTGTTGTTCAATTAGTTGACGCGTTTCGCCTTTCTCTTCCACCACCGTTGGAATAAACACATTCGCGCCAGCCTTAGCCAGCGCCATGGCGAAGGCCTGCCCCAGCCCGCTGTTACCGCCGGTGACAATCGCCGTCTTCCCCTTGAGCGAGAAGAAGTCCAGTGAGAATTCGTTGAGTGCGCTGAGCGACATGATGAACTCCTTAAATTTTTTAAACGCAAAAAAAATGAGAAAAGCAAGCTCCCCCCGAAAGGGAAGTTACTTTTCTCATCGTCTCTAGTAACTGACTAAAATAAGTATCACAGCGGTGGGGGCATGTTGTGTGATCAATATCACAACTCATTAACAAGAGGGTTCTATCGCTAAATTATTCGCCGTGAAAACCAATATCGTGATATTTCTCACACTAAAAAAACACGCTGCATGTTAATAATCTCCGCAATTACTAGAGCCCATGAGAAAAGTAATCAGCCCTTAAAAGGGGATTGGTTACTTTTCTCTTTTTTTTGTCTTTAACAATCCTGATTACTGAGAGCACACCATGCGTGATTCAAATTTTCGTCGCTGGCTAACGCTGGCAATAATAAGTATCAGTGGTGGTGTAAGTTTTGACCTTGCTTATTTAAGGTATATTTACCAAATCCCCATGGCAAAATTCATGGGGTTTAGCAATACCGAAATAGGCTTAATTATGAGTACTTTCGGAATAACCGCAATTATCCTTTATGCGCCGAGTGGAATTATTGCTGATAAATTCTCTCACCGCGTAATGATGACGCTGGCGATGATTGCCACCGGCCTGTTGGGGATTGTGATGGCGTTCTATCCGCCGCTGTGGGTAATGATCGTCATTCAGGTCGCCTTCGCCGTGACCACCATCCTGATGCTGTGGTCGGTCTCCATTAAGGCGGCTTCCCTGCTGGGGGATCATAGCGAGCAGGGAAAAATTATGGGCTGGATGGAAGGCCTGCGCGGCGTCGGCGTGATGGCGCTGGCGGTATTCACCATGTGGGTGTTTTCGCGCTTTGCGCCGGAAGATGCCAACAGCCTTAAAGCCGTTATTCTTATCTACAGCGGCGTTTATATTGCGCTTGGCGTGCTGTGTTGGTTCTTTGTCAGCGACGGCTTTACCGGCCGCACAGAAGGTGCTCAGGCAGCCAAAAAACCGGCCTTCCAGCTCAAAGATATTCTGTCCGTTTTACGGATAAGTACCACCTGGTACTGCAGTATGGTGATCTTCGGGGTTTACACCATTTATGCCATCCTGAGCTATTCCACCAACTATCTGACCGAGATGTACGGCATGTCGCTGGTGGCCGCCAGCTACATGGGCATCGTGATCAATAAAATCTTCCGCGCCTTTTGCGGCCCGCTGGGCGGCATTATTACGACCTACAGCAGAATTAAATCGCCCACTCGCGTGGTGCAGTTGCTCTCTATTGTTGGCGCAGTCGCACTGGTAGCGCTGCTGGCGACCAACGCCAATCCTCAGTCCGTTGCGATGGGCATTGGGCTTATTTTACTGCTGGGGTTCACCTGTTACGCCTCACGCGGGTTGTACTGGGCCTGCCCCGGCGAAGCGAGAACGCCGCCCTATATTATGGGAACCACCGTGGGTATCTGTTCGGTCATCGGCTTCTTGCCGGACGTATTCGTATACCCGCTTGTCGGCCACTGGCAGGACACCCTGCCCGCAGAAGAAGCCTACCGCAACATGTGGCTGATGGGATTAGCCGCACTGTGCATGGTCATCGTGTTTGCCTTTTTGCTGATTCGCAAAATTCGCGCCGCCGACATCGCACTGGAAAAATTGGCATCGCTGGCCGCAACGGGCGAGTGATGAGGGAAAATTGAAGGAGAAAGGCAATGTCGAAGCAATACATCATTGGGATTGATGGTGGAAGCCAGAGTACAAAAGTCGTGATGTACGATCTGGCAGGTAATATCGTCTGCGAAGGCAAGGGGCTGCTGCAGCCGATGTACACGCCGGACGCGGATACCGCCGAACACCCTGACGACGATCTGTGGGACTCGCTGTGCCGCGCCGGGCAGGATTTAATGAGCCACTTCACAGGAGACATAAGTGCGATAGTTGGGATTGGCCTCGGCTCCATACGCTGCTGTCGCGCCTTATTAAAGGCCGACGGCACCCCAGCTGCGCCGCTGATCAGCTGGCAGGATGCCCGCGTCACCCGCCCCTACGAGCACACAAATCCTGATGTGGCCTGGGTGACTTCATTCTCGGGTTACCTGTCCCATCGCTTAACCGGCGAGTTCAAAGACAATATCGCCAACTATTTTGGCCAGTGGCCGGTGGACTACAAAACGTGGTCATGGAGCGACGACGGCGAAGTGCTGAAGAAATTTAATATTCCACGCACCATGCTGTTTGATGTTCAGATGCCGGGCACGGTCATTGGCCATCTCACAGAAAACGCAGCGAAGGCTACGGGCTTCCCGGCCGGATTACCGGTCGTTTGTACCACCAGCGATAAGCCGGTTGAAGCGCTTGGGGCCGGGCTGCTGGATGATGAAACGGCGGTGATTTCTCTCGGCACCTATATCGCGCTGATGATGAACGGCAAAGCGCTGCCAAAAGCCCCCGTGGCCTACTGGCCCATTATGTCGTCTGTGCCTGAAACGCTGTTGTATGAGGGCTACGGCATCCGCAAAGGAATGTGGACGGTAAGCTGGCTGCGCGACATGCTGGGCGAGTCATTGATTCAGGATGCCAAAGCGCAGAATCTTTCCCCGGAAGGGTTATTGAACAAGAAAGCCGCGCTGGTGCCGCCGGGCTGTAACGGCTTAATGACCGTGCTGGACTGGCTGACCAATCCCTGGGAACCGTTTAAGCGTGGGATCATGATAGGTTTTGATTCCAGCATGGACTACGCGTGGATTTACCGCTCGATCCTCGAAAGCATCGCCCTGACGCTGAAAAACAACTACGACAATATGTGCCATGAGATGGACCACTTTGCCAAACATGTGATCATCACTGGCGGCGGCTCCAACAGCGACCTGTTTATGCAGATCTTTGCCGACGTGTTTAACCTGCCGGTCAGGCGTAACGCGATCAACGGCTGCGCAAGTCTGGGTGCGGCAATCAACACCGCCGTCGGGCTGGGGCTGTATACCAGCTATGAAACCGCCGTCGAAAAAATGGTGCGGGTCAAAGACGTGTTTATGCCCGTTGAAAGCAACGCTAAACGCTATGAGGCGCTAAACAAAGGCATTTTCAGGGAGTTAACGCAGCACACTGACGTTATTCTGAAAAAATCGTATCAGGTGATGCACGGCGAGTTAGATAACACGGACTCGATTCAAAGCTGGTCCAACGCTTAACTAGCGGTTTACGCCGGGTGTGATGGCTACACCCGGCTTTGCTCATCAGGCAATATTCAAATACTTGTGCGTCTGCATCGACAGGCGCCAGTTGCGCGCGATGCAGGTTTCGATGCACAGACGCGTCGCGTCCTCTTTTTGGCTTATAGGCTGCAACGCGATGATGCGGCTTTTCTCATCCGTCAACGTAGCCAGCAGTTCGTCCAGCGCTTCGACGTCACGCATACGCCCAACCGGGTGCTTAATTTCATCCGCGCGCCCCAGCGCCTGGGAGAGAATGTCGTACCCGCCGCGCATGTTCACCTTCGGGGAAACCGTCACCCAGGTATTTGCCGTGCAGCGCACTTCATGCGTGCCGCTGGTTTCTATCTGGCAGCTAAACCCGTTTTTCTCGAGCAAATCTGTCAGCGGCGTGAGGTCGTGAATGCACGGCTCACCGCCGGTGATCACCACATGCCTCGCGGTATAGCCCTGGCGGCCAATCACGGTAACTAGATCTTCGGCGCTTGCCGCGCCCCATTTATCGCTTTCTTTAGTTTTGGCCAGGATACTGAACAGCGACACTTCACGATCCGCGAGCTTATCCCAGGTATGTTTGGTATCGCACCAGGCGCAGCCTACCGGGCAACCCTGCAGACGAATAAAAATGGCGGGCACGCCGGTAAAATAGCCTTCCCCTTGCAGGGTCTGGAACATCTCGTTAATCGGGTACTGCATAATCATCTCAGTCATAGTCACAAAAAGTAATTATCGCAGAACTGGCGATGGAGATCATGCGAAAGCGGCTGCACCACGGCGATACCTGATGCCCATGTCGCGCAAACATTCTCTATTCTCACGGTTACTGTGTGCCAGTTCTCAACTTTCTTATGGTGATTAAACGTTCGTTCCTCATGTTGATCGTCGTCATAACAGCACGTATTGCTAACTTCTAGCATCCCTCTGGCTTTCCCCCTGAAATTACATAAGGAAATGATAAATGGATGATTCTTCTGTTCCCGGACAACAAAGAGTTGGGCCCGCCGCCTGGTTTAGCCTGCTGTTTGCGATGGTCTTTTTTTCTGGCCTGTTAGGCGGAAAAAACTGGTACGGGGTGTTTGACTTCACCACGCTAAACGGCGCCTTTGGCAAAGTGGTCAGCGGCGTTAACCCGGCCGGAGAATCGCTGGATGTTGCCAAAAGCGCCTTCCGCGGCAACGGCGGGTATGGCGCAATGGACGGTTTTCTCTTCGCTTTCGGCCTGATTCCCGCCGTGATGTTTGCGCTGGGCATGATTAACGTGCTGGAACACTACGGCGCGCTGCGGGCCGCAAGAAAACTGCTGACCCCTCTCCTTCGTCCCCTGATGGGCGTGCCCGGTGCCACGGGCCTTGCGCTAATCGGCAGCCTGCAGAGTACCGACGTTGGCGCGTCACTCACCCGCGTGCTTGCCGATGAAGGCCAGATTACCGAAAAAGAAAAAACCGTGTTCACTATGTTCCAGTTTTCCGCTGGCGCCATGATCACCAACTTTTTCTCTTCCGGGGCCGTGCTCTTCACGCTGATCGCCGTTGACGGCAGCCAGGCCGTGCCAAGCTCTATCGGCATGTGCGTCGCCGTGATGTTCATGATGAAAATCGTAGGGGCAAACATGATGCGCCTGATCCTGAACGTCACAGAACGGAAAACAAAAACGGAGGCGCAACATGGCTGATGCAGCAAAACCGATGATCACCGATGTCTTTGTTGCCGGCGCGCGCAAAGGCTGGACCATCGCCACAACCAGTACGCTACCTAACGTGTTGATGGCATTCATTATTATCTATGCGCTTGAGCTGACGGGCGCGCTGCAGGGCATGGCGTGGCTGTTTGGCCCGGTAATGAAACTCTTTGGACTGCCCGGTGAAGCCGCTGCAGTGCTCATCGGCGGCTGGATGTCGATGGGCGGCGGCGTAGGCGTCGCTATCAGCCTGTTTGAAAGAGGCATTCTCAGCGGCGAACACCTGGCGATTCTCGCACCGGCCATCTATTTGATGGGCTCTCAGGTGCAATACGCCGGGCGTATCCTCGGCGTGGTCGGTATTCCGGCGAAACGCATTCCTCTGATGATAGCCCTTTCCGTACTCAACGCATTTTGCGCCATGCTGATCATGCGCGTGCTTATTCTGGAGTAACCCATGGATCTGAAACAGTATCTTCAAGAGTTAAAAAGCGTCGTGAATATCGACTGCGGCACCGCCACCGTTGCGGGTGTGGAAGAAGTCAGCCGTATCTTTCAGCAATGGTATCTGTCAGAAAACTGGCACTGCGACAGCGTCGACCTGGGGAACAAAGTGGGGCCGGGCTTGTTCGCCACGAATAAGCCTGACGCCACACAGTACGACGTTTTGCTGGTGGGGCATATGGATACCGTCTTCCCGCCGGGAACCGTCTCAGAGCGCCCTTTCAGCATTGAAGGCGACCGCGCCTATGGGCCAGGCGTGTCAGACATGAAAAGCGGGTTGTTATCTATTCTTTGGGCTCTACGCGGCCTGGACAAAGCCGATCTTGATCGGTTAGCTATCGCCGTGGCCATGAACCCGGACGAAGAAACGGGTTCAGCCCATTCACACGAATGGATGGGCGGCATAGCAAAACGCAGCCGCTGCGTGCTGGTGTGCGAGGCGGCAAGAGCCGACGGCTCTCTGGTGAAAGCCAGAAAAGGCATGGCCCGTTACCGCCTGACTTTTAAAGGCGTAGCCGCCCATGCGGGCAACGATCCGGAAAAAGGCCGTTCTGCGGTGAAAGCGCTCGCCCACGCGGTGCTGGCAATCAGCGATCTGGCCGATATGACGAAGGGTACCACGTTGAACACCGGCGTGATTTCCGGCGGCGTTGGGGCGAATATCGTGGCGGATCGCGCGGAGATGATTGTCGATCTCCGCTTCAATGATAACGACGAATATCTGCGGGTTAACGAGGCCGTTCAGTCGTTCCGCCACCGCCAGTTCGAGCCTGATGTGTTAACCATCGTCGAACAGCAGGCACAAACGCCCGCGATGTCACCTTCCGCTGAAACGGAAAAGCTGATGAAGCTGGTGGAAAAAGCCGGTCAGGCTATCGACGTGGAAGTTCGCTGGCAGGCGGTGGGAGGCGGCTCAGACGCCAACCACACGGCGGCCCTGGGCGTACCTTCCCTGGACGGGTTTGGCCCTGTCGGCGCAGGATTCCATTCCCCTTCCGAATATCTGGAGCTCAACAGTATCGAACCACGGGTTCGACTGCTGCGCGAAGTGATCCGCTCGCTATAAAAAAAGGCCGGGGAATTCCCGGCCTTCTCTCTTATTGGTAAGCCTCTGTCGCCGGACGCCCATACGGCAAAAAAAAGCATTCTGCAGTGAGAGCCTAGATCAGCAGCGGCAGGGTGGCGCTGGCGGTCTGCTGACTGGCCAACGCGTAATGGCTACCGTGGGTGACCAGTTCATTAACCAGGGCTTCGACCAGCAGCATCGCCCCCACTTTTGCGTTCAGCGAACCGGCGCTCAGAGGCCCTTCAGGCTTGGCAGCAACGAGCAAAAGGTCGGCCAAATCTGCCAGCGGGCTACGCAGCGTGTTGCTCAGAAGAATGACCCTGGCGTGGCGCTTTTTGGCAATTTTCACCGCATTAAGCAGGTCTTTCGTGGAACCTGAGCTGGAAATAACAATCGCTAAATCCTGCTCCCCCAACGTTGCCGCGTTCATCGCAGCCCGGTGCATATCGCTAAAGAGCTGGGCAGACTTACCCAAACGTAGAAGCTTGTAATGCAGGTAATCACCCATAATAGCGCTGGCGGCAACGCCGTAAATCTGTACGGATGATGCTTCATGTAATGCCAACCCCGCCTGTCTGAGCGCCTCGCGATTTATCAATTTCCCGGTATCAATGAGGGCCTGAACGGACTCTTGCACCAGCTCATCAATGCTGTCCCCCTGCGAGACGGCCTGAGGTTGCTCCTGCTGGACATCAAGCGCAACCGCCATTTTAAATTCGGTATAGCCCTTACAGCCCAGATGACGGCAAAGGCGCGTCACGCTCGCCTCACTAGTATCGCTCTCTTTTGCCAGCTCCGTGATGGTCAGGTACAGCACTTTTTGCGGCTGGGTCAGAATGAAATCCCCCAGTTTTTGCAGCGTCGGGCTATAGCCCGGTAGCCCCTGTCGCAGGTGCAGCAAAATATTCTCATTGTCCGTCATCAACACTCGTCCCGCCTTACTGAATCAACTCTGCATAGTGTGGCGGAAAGCGGTCTAACAGCGCCAGCATATTCGATTAATTGTGATGACGATCGGTATTATGGTAAAAATTTTCAGATCATAAAAAACATTATGATAAAAATTTTCATCACAATAATCTTTCGTGAGGAAAATTTATGTCAGTGTTAAGCGGGACCTCCTCGGGGGGCTGGTTTGAAAAAGCGCAGCGGTTCGGTAAATCGTTCATGCTGCCCATTGCGGTGTTGCCCGCGGCGGGTTTGCTATTGGGGATAGGCGGCGCACTGTCTAACCCTAATACGGTCAAGGCCTACCCGTTTCTTGATGTTGCCTGGCTACAGGGCATTTTTACCATCATGGCCAGCGCAGGATCGATCGTGTTTGCTAACCTTGCGGTGCTTTTCGCCGTGGGGATAGCCGTGGGACTGGCAAAAGGAGACAAAGGCACTGCCGGGCTGGCCGCGCTGCTGGCCTATCTGGTGATGAATGCCACTATTAATGCACTGCTAACCCTGACAGGCGCCCTTGCCTCATCGAATCCTGGCGCTGTCGGGCAGGGAATGGCTCTCGGCATTCAGACGCTTGAGACCGGCGTGTTCGGTGGCGTGGTTATCGGGCTAATTACCTCATGGCTGCACAATCGCTATAACAAAATTGCACTGCCTCAGTTCCTCGGCTTCTTCGGTGGCTCGCGATTTATCCCCATTATCAGTTCTCTGGCGGCAATTCTGGCGGGGGCGGGGATGACAATTGTCTGGCCGCATTTCCAAAAGCTTATCTTTGGTATGGGTGGCCTGGTAGACGCTACGGGCTATTTGGGTACTTTCATCTACGGGTTTGTGCTGCGGATGCTTGGCCCATTCGGCCTACACCATATTTTTTACCTGCCGTTCTGGACCACAGCGCTGGGCGGGAGTGAAATGATTAATGGTCATCTGGTGGAAGGCACGCAGCGTATCTTCTTTGCTCAGTTGGCCGACCCGAATACCCAGCAGTTTTACATCGGTACCGCGCGTTTTATGTCTGGCCGATTTATTACCATGATGTTTGGCCTGCTGGGCGCCTGCCTGGCGATGTATCACACCGCTAAACCAGAAAACCGCAAGCGGGTCGCGGGGTTACTGCTCTCCGCGGCGCTAACATCCTTCCTCACCGGCATCACCGAGCCAATTGAGTTTTCATTCCTGTTTATTGCGCCTGTGTTGTATGTCATCCATGCGGTGTTTGACGGCCTGGCCTTCATGATGGCGCATATTCTACACATCACGATCGGCCAAACGTTCTCAGGCGGCTTTATCGATTTCATCCTGTTCGGCGTGCTTCAGGGCGAGGCGAAAACGCACTGGCTGTATGTGCCCCTGGTCGGTATTCCCTGGTTCTTCCTGTACTACTTCACCTTCCGCTTTGTTATCACCCGCTTCAATTTCAAAACGCCGGGCCGGGAAGATGTTTCGACGGAAACCCAGGAGATCAACGCCAGCGAGCGGTCACAGCAGATTATTACCGCCTTGGGGGGCAAAGAGAACATTGCCGAACTGGATTGCTGCGCGACCCGACTTCGAGTGACCCTGAACAACGGAGATAGGGTCGATGAAACCCTGCTGAAACAGACGGGAGCACGCGCCGTTATTGTTCGCGGCAACGGCGTCCAGGTGATTTACGGGCCCCACGTCACCATCATCAAAAATGAAGTAGAGGAGCTACTCGCATTATGAAACCCTCCATGTTGTCGCAGATTCAGGGGAAGCTTATCGTCTCCTGTCAGGCGTTGGAAAATGAACCGCTTCACAGCCCGTTTATTATGTCTCGTATGGCGCTAGCCGCCCTTCAGGGTGGCGCGGCGGCTATTCGTGCTAACAGTCTCGTCGACGTACAAACGATTATGGAAACCGTAGATTTACCGGTAATTGCCATCATCAAACGAGATTACCCAGGCAGTGATGTTTACATCACGCCAACGTTGAAAGAAGTTGATGAGCTTATGGCCGCGAAGCCGGCGATGATTGCTCTCGACGCCACTGCCCATCAGCGGCCGGCCGAGTTGACATTGCCAGCGCTGGTGGCAGCAATTCGCCAGCGTTACCCGGACTTACTCCTGATGGCGGACATTGCCACAGTAGAAGAAGCCCGACAGGCGGCGAAGCTCGGTTTTGACTGCGTGGGGACAACGCTGCACGGATATACGCCGGAAAGCGAAGGTCAAATTCTCGCAGCCGATAACTGCCGTTTCTTACGTGAGGTCGTGAGCGCCGTTGACGTGCCAGTTATCGCTGAAGGAAATGTAGACACGCCGGAAATGGCGGCGTATTGCCTGACGCTGGGGGCGTATGCGGTCGTGGTGGGGGGCGCAATTACTCGCCCGCAGCAAATCACCCGTCGTTTTGTCAACGCCATTTCAGGCGCGGAATAGTCAATCAGAGTCGGTTCAGCTCTGGGGTTGAACCGGCTGATTAACGCGTTAGCCAGGTCCATTCAGAATATTCACAAGACGAAAAAAAACCCGCCGAAGCGGGTTTTTCAAAGTCTAAAGCAGCAGTAAGAACTTACTGACCTTTAACTTCTTTCAGACCATTGAACGGTGCTGGGGTGCCCTGTGCAGCCAGTGCTTCTTCGATACGAATCAGCTGGTTGTACTTAGCAACACGGTCAGAACGGCTCATAGAACCGGTTTTGATCTGGCCAGCAGCGGTGCCCACAGCCAGGTCAGCGATGGTCGCATCTTCGGTTTCGCCAGAACGGTGAGAGATAACCGCAGTGTAGCCAGCGTCTTTCGCCATTTTGATCGCAGCCAGAGTTTCGGTCAGGGAACCGATCTGGTTGAATTTGATCAGGATGGAGTTAACGATGCCTTTTTCGATACCTTCTTTCAGGATCTTGGTGTTGGTTACGAACAGATCGTCACCAACCAGCTGGATTTTGTCGCCCAGCACTTTGGTCTGGTATGCGAAACCAGCCCAGTCAGATTCGTCCAGACCGTCTTCGATAGAAACGATTGGGTAATCTTTGGTCAGGTTTTCCAGGAAGTGAGTGAACTCTTCAGAGGTGAACGCTTTGTTGCCTTCGCCAGCCAGAACGTATTTGCCGTCTTTGTAGAACTCAGACGCTGCACAGTCCATTGCCAGGGTAACATCTTTGCCCAGCTCGTAGCCTGCTGCTTTAACCGCTTCAGCGATAACAGCCAGCGCTTCTGCGTTGGAACCCAGGTTAGGCGCGTAGCCACCTTCGTCACCCACAGCAGTGTTCATGCCTTTGGACTTCAGCACTTTTGCCAGGTTGTGGAACACTTCAGAACCGATACGTACCGCTTCTTTCAGAGTTTTCGCGCCAACAGGCTGAATCATGAATTCCTGGATATCAACGTTGTTGTCAGCGTGCTCACCGCCGTTGATGATGTTCATCATTGGCAGAGGCATAGAGAATTTGCCTGGGGTGCCGTTCAGTTCAGCGATGTGAGCGTAAAGCGGCAGGCCTTTAGAGGCAGCAGCAGCTTTAGCAGCAGCCAGGGAAACAGCCAGAATGGCGTTTGCGCCAAACTTGGATTTGTTCTCGGTGCCATCCAGATCGATCATGATCTTATCGATGTTAGCCTGGTCTTTAGCATCTTTGCCAAGCACAGCTTCAGCGATCGGGCCGTTAACCGCAGCAACAGCTTTCAGTACGCCTTTACCCATGAAACGAGATTTGTCGCCATCGCGCAGTTCCAGAGCTTCACGGGAACCGGTAGAAGCACCTGATGGTGCAGCTGCCAGACCAACGAAACCGCCTTCCAGGTGAACTTCGGCTTCAACAGTCGGGTTACCGCGGGAGTCGATGATTTCACGACCGATCACTTTCACAATTTTGGACATAGTAGGTTTTCCTCAAGTCACAACGTTAAACTAAAACTCCAGACAAACAACGCGCGAAAATGTCGCGCGTTGCCGTTCTAACTCTGCTTACTTCGCCTGGCGTTTCTGGTACTCACCGGCGGCTTTCACGAAGCCTGCAAACAGTGGGTGCCCGTCACGCGGAGTCGAAGTGAATTCCGGGTGGAACTGGCAGGCAACAAACCATGGATGATTTGGCACCTCGATGATTTCCACCAGTTGGTCATCACCGGAACGACCTGCAACACGTAAACCAGCTGCTTCAATCGGTTTCAGCAGCATGTTGTTGACTTCGTAGCGATGGCGATGGCGTTCAACAATAGTTGGCTCACCGTACATCTGGCGAACCAGGCTACCGTCGGTCAGCTGGCACTGCTGGCCGCCGAGGCGCATGGTGCCGCCCAGATCGCTCTTCTCGCTGCGCACTTCAACATTGCCTTCTTCATCGCGCCACTCGGTGATCAACGCCACCACAGGGTACTTACAGTCTGGCACAAATTCAGTGGAGTTGGCGTTATCCATGCCCGCCACGTTACGGGCGAACTCGATAAGCGCAACCTGCATACCCAGGCAAATGCCGAGGTACGGGATGTTGTTTTCACGGGCATAGCGCGCGGTGGCAATCTTGCCTTCAACGCCGCGGTAGCCGAAGCCGCCAGGGATCAGAATCGCATCCAGACCTTTCAGCAGCTCAACGCCACGGGTTTCAACATCCTGTGAATCAATCAGCTTGATGTTCACGGTCAGACGGTTTTTCAGCCCGCCGTGTTTCAGCGCTTCAATCACCGACTTATAGGCATCCGGCAGTTCAATGTACTTGCCGACCATACCGATAGTGATTTCGCCCGTTGGGTTGGCTTCTTCATAGATAACCTGTTCCCATTCTGCCAGATTGGCTTCCGGCGCGTTCAAGCTGAATCGTTTACAAATATAATCGTCCAGCCCCTGGGATTTCAACAGGCCTGGAATTTTATAGATAGAATCGACGTCTTTCAGAGAGATTACCGCTTTCTCTGGAACGTTACAGAACAATGCAATCTTCGCACGTTCGTTGGCCGGTACAACGCGGTCAGAACGGCAGATCAGCACGTCTGGCTGGATACCAATGGAAAGCAGTTCTTTTACGGAGTGCTGAGTCGGCTTGGTTTTCACTTCACCGGCTGCGGCCATGTAAGGCACCAGCGTCAGATGCATGTAGAGCGTGTGCTCACGGCCCACTTCTACCGCCATCTGGCGAATCGCTTCAAGGAACGGCAGGGATTCGATGTCACCGACGGTGCCGCCGATTTCAACCAGCACCACGTCGTGGCCTTCGCCGCCTTCCAGAATACGTTCTTTAATGGCGTTGGTGATGTGCGGGATAACCTGCACGGTCGCGCCAAGATAGTCACCACGGCGTTCTTTACGCAGAACGTCAGAGTAGATACGGCCGGTGGTGAAGTTGTTGCGGCGGCTCATCTTGTTACGGATGAAACGCTCGTAGTGACCCAGATCCAGGTCGGTTTCAGCGCCGTCTTCGGTAACGAACACTTCCCCATGTTGAATAGGGCTCATGGTACCCGGATCGACGTTGATGTACGGATCGAGTTTCATGATGGATACGTTGAGGCCACGGGCTTCAAGAATAGCTGCGAGGGAGGCTGCGGCAATGCCTTTACCCAGAGAGGAAACGACCCCGCCGGTCACAAAAATATAGTTCGTTGTCATGCTGAACCTGAGAAGTTAGGTTTAAAGACGATGGAATAACCAGGACGGGAAAGTAGTATACCCGAACAGCATGGGCGCCACAAACATTCATTCTGTTCCCCGGAAATCAATCCGGCCCCACAGTCAGGCTAAGAAAATAGCCCTTCCGTGAGAAATGTTTTTGACGCAAATCAATCGCTTGTTAAATAAAAAGCGCTAAAAAGTGCAGCTGATAGCAAAAACGCTTTAGATTTCAGTTTCCTGGCGTTTCACTTCTTGCCAGGCTTTTTCCATAATTTCCAGCCCGGCCTGCTCCATGGTTAACCCCTGAGCGGCGACAATCGCCTCCACTTTTCGGAAACGGGCCTCGAATTTTCGGTTAGCTTTTTGTAACGCCACCTCAGCCTTGGTGCCCAAATGGCGAGCCAGATTGACGGTGGCGAACAATAAATCACCCACTTCTTCTTCCAGCTTTGCCTCGTCCACCACGGCCTGCTGGGCTTCAAACATGACTTCGTCGATCTCTTCGTGCACTTTATCCAGCACCGGGCCAAGCGTCTTCCAGTCAAAGCCGACGTTTGAGCAGCGTTTCTGGATTTTTTGCGCTCGCATCAACGCGGGCAGCGCCTCTGGGATGTCGTCCAGCGCCGAGTGTTGTGCCTTCTGCGCGCGCTCTTCAATTTTGATTTGCTCCCACTTCGCCAGCACTTCACCGCTGGTCGCGGCGTCGCCGTCAGCAAAGATATGCGGGTGGCGGCGTTCAAGCTTGTCGCCAATCTCCTGGCAGATATCTTCAAAATTAAAGCGCCCTTCTTCCTGCCCCATCTGGGCGTAAAACACCACCTGGAACAGCAGGTCACCCAGCTCGCCGCGCAGGTCGTCAAAATCTTCACGATTAATGGCGTCAAGCACTTCATAGGTTTCTTCGAGCGTGTAAGGGGCGATGGTGGCAAAGGTTTGCTCGCGATCCCACGGGCAGCCGTTTTCAGGGTCACGCAGACGCTGCATGATCCCGAGCAGGCGGTCGATTTGAGTCATTGTAATTCCTTGTTTTTTTTACCCTCACTAGCCTCCTCTCCCTAAAAGGGAAAGGGGGCTGGATCGAGTAGAATTGTTCTTAGGGGCGAGGGGCAATCAATTAGCCGTGCAGCCTGCGGGCATCGATAATGTCCGGCACCTGGTTGAGTTTGCCCAGCACGCGGCCAAGCACCTGCAGGTTATAGATCTCGATAGTCATATCGATGGTGGCAAGCTGCTGTTTCGTGTCACTGCGGCTGGCCACGCCAAGCACGTTGACTTTTTCGTTCGCCAGAATCGTGGTGATGTCGCGAAGCAGGCCGCTGCGGTCGTTCGCCGTGACGCGCACCACCAGCGAATAACCGCTGGAGTAGCTTTCCCCCCAAACAGCATCGACGATACGTTCCGGCGCGTGGGATTGTAGCTCGGCCAACTGGTCACAGTCGGCACGGTGAATCGAGATCCCGCGCCCCTGGGTAATAAAGCCGACGATTTCATCCCCCGGAATCGGCTGGCAGCAGCGGGCGATATGGTGCATCAGATTCCCTACGCCCTCAACGACCACACGACCATTGTCTTTACTGCGCGACTGCGGCGGCGAATAGCTTTTTTGCGTCAGCTGACGTAGCGCGGCGGCATCCTGCTCCTCGGCGCTTGGCTTATTAAACTGCGCCTGCAGGTAGTTGCTCATCTGGTTGAGGCGGATGTCGCCCCCGCCGATAGCCGCCAGCAGCTCTTCAATTTCGTTGAAGTTGTAGCGCGGCAGCAGCGTTTTCTCTGCTTCCTTCAGGCTGATGCCCAGATGCTCAATCTCATCGTCCAGGATCTGGCGTCCGGCAAGAATGTTCTTGTCCCGGTCCTGCTTGCGGAACCAGTTGTGGATCTTCGCGCGCCCGCGGCTGGTAGTGATGTACCCGAGGTTAGGGTTCAGCCAGTCGCGGCTAGGGTTCGGCTGCTTCTGGGTGATGACCTCGATCTGGTCACCCATTTGCAGCTGATAGGTAAACGGCACGATGCGCCCGCCAATTTTCGCCCCGATGCAGCGGTGCCCGACATCACTGTGAATATGGTAGGCAAAGTCCAGCGGCGTCGAGCCAGCAGGCAAGTCAACCACGTCCCCTTTCGGCGTAAACACATACACGCGGTCGTCAAAGACCTGGCTGCGGACTTCGTCAAGCATTTCGCCCGAGTCGGACATCTCTTCCTGCCAGGCGATAAGCTTACGCAGCCACGCAATGCGGTCTTCATGGCCGGAACTGCCGCTGCGCGCATTGCCTTCTTTGTACTTCCAGTGCGCGGCCACGCCCAGCTCAGACTCTTCATGCATCTGCTTGGTGCGGATCTGAATCTCTATGGTTTTGCCGTTCGGACCAAGCACCACGGTATGAATAGACTGGTAGCCGTTCGGTTTAGGGTTTGCGACATAGTCGTCAAACTCATCCGGCAAATGGCGGAAGTGAGTATGCACTATCCCCAGCGCCGCGTAGCAATCCTGCAGGCGCTCGGCGACGATACGCACCGCACGCACGTCAAACAGCTCGTCAAACGCGAGGTGCTTTTTCTGCATTTTGCGCCAGATGCTGTAGATGTGTTTTGGTCGGCCATAAACTTCAGCCTTTACGCCCTCTTCTTTCATCGAAGAACGTAATGTGCCGACAAAATCGTCGATGTACTGCTCGCGATCGATCCGGCGTTCGTGCAGCAGCTTCGCGATACGCTTATATTCTTCCGGGTGCAGGTAGCGGAAACAGTAATCTTCCAGCTCCCATTTGAGCTGGCCAATACCGAGGCGGTTCGCCAGCGGGGCGTAAATGTTGGTACATTCTTTGGCCGCCAGTACGCGCTCATCTTCCGGCGCATCTTTCACTTCACGCAGATGGGCGATACGTTCCGCAAGCTTGATGACCACGCAGCGGAAATCATCCACCATCGCCAGCAGCATGCGGCGAACGTTATCCACCTGGTCGGAAGAAACAGAGTCGTTATGGGTCGCTTTCAGGTGGCGGATCGCGTCCATGTCGCGCACGCCGTGAATCAACGTCACCACCTGCTTGCCGACGCTTTCCAGCATCACTTCTTCGCTGACTACGCCAGCATCCGCCAGCGGGAACAGCAGCGCGGCACGCAGCGTATCGTTGTCCATGCTCAGCATCGAGAGGATTTCGACCATTTCCACGCCGCGCCACAGCAATAATTCAGCGTCAGGATGACCTTTGGTCTGGCGTTCACAATACGCCCAGGTTTCGGCTAAGCGTTCACACGATTGCTGGTTGGAAATCCCGAGGCTTGCAATCCATTTTTCGGGCGCAAATTCGCCAGCTTTGTTGAGATGTGCACTTCTTACCGCAACCATTATCCTCTCCTGTCGGGCTAACGCTCAGGCCAATAAGCCTGATTAACCCTTTCAATTACGCTCAAAGAGCGCCATAGACTCCAGATGCCCGGTGTGGGGGAACATATCGAGCATGGCCAGTCGTTTAATGTGGTACCCGGCGGCCAGCAACGTTTCGCTGTCGCGCGCAAGCGTGGTGGGGTTGCAGGAAACGTACACCACGCGGCTCGGCGCCAGTTTGATGACGTGCTGCATAACACCCGCCGCACCGGCACGCGCCGGGTCGAGCAATATTTTAGTAAATCCTTGTTGCGCCCAGGGCTGACGCGTCACGTCATCTTCCAGGTTTTCATGGAAGAATGTCACGTTTTTCAGCGCATTACGCTGAGCATTATATTCACCTTTCGCCACCAGCGCAGCAACGCCCTCGACCCCCACGACCGCGGCGGCTCGTTTTGCCAACGGCAGGGTGAAATTCCCCATTCCGCAGAACAAATCTAGCACCCGATCCTCAGGCTGCACCTCCAACCACTCGATCGCCCGCGCCACCATTTGCTGATTCACCGCGTCGTTAACCTGGATGAAATCTCGTGGACTAAAGGTTAAGCGTAGCCCGTCTGAATGATACCAGGGCTCTTCCTCGGCCAGGGATTCCAGACTGTCACTGTCCGGGGCGAGGAATAACGCCACCTGATGGGAATGCGAAAACTGTTCCAGTTTTTCCCTATCGTCTTTGCTGAGCGGGGCCAAATGGCGCAGCACCATCAGCGGCCCACCGTCGGCCAGAACCAGTTCCACGTGCCCTAACCGGTTCACGATACTTAATTCAGACAAGCACTGGCGTAAAGGATTCAGTAATGCTTCAAGCCGGGGCGCCAGGACGGGGCAATGATGAATATCCACCAGCGCTTTATCGCTCGCCTTACGAAAACCCATCTGTAAGGTTTGCGTGCGGGGCAGATAATTCAACCCCAGCCGCGCGCGACGCCGGTATCCCCATGCCCCGGCAGAAATAATTTCATCCACCTGACGAGGCTGTTCGCGCTCGCCCATCATCCGCCCAAGCGCCTTAGATTTTGCCTCCTGCTGCAGCGCCACGCTCGCGTGCTGCTGCTGGCAGCCGCCGCAAATCCCAAAATGCGGGCAACGCGGCTTCACCCTTTCCGGGCTGTCGTTTAAACGGCGCTTTACCTCAGCCTGAGCGTAGCTACGCTTATCTTCGGTAATGCGAACCTCAACCTGTTCGCCGGGCAGTGCTCCACGAATAAAGAGCGCTTTGCCTTTGTGGCGCGCGACGCCCTGACCAAATGGATCGAGGTCGGTGACGGTCACGGTAAGTAATTCACGATTCGTATCGCGTCGCTTTGCAGAGTAGAATTGCGCCATGATGTAAGTAGATGTGTTCTCAAATGTCACTGTTGCTTTTATTGTCCCATATCGGAACCCCATGACCAACTACAGCCTGCGCGCACGTATGATGATCCTGATTCTGGCCCCGACGCTGTTGGTCGGTTTGCTGCTCAGCATCTTTTTCGTTGTCCATCGTTACAATGACTTACAGCGTCAGCTGGAAGATGCCGGCGCCAGTATTATTGAGCCCCTGGCGGTCTCCAGCGAATACGGCATGAACTTCCACAGCCGGGAGTCGATTCGCCAGTTAGTCAGCGTGCTGCACCGCCGCCATTCGGATATCGTGCGGGGCATTTCAATTTACGATGACAGTAACAAGCTGTTCGTCACCTCTAATTTTCAGCATAACGCCGCTCGCCTGAAGCTGCCCGACGGGGAAAAGCCCCCGAAAGATCTCACCGTCACCCGCGCGGGCGACATTATGATCCTGCGAATGCCGATTATTTCCGAAAGATACTCACCGGATGAGTCCGCTGAAACCAACGTCAAACAAAGCAACAGCACCCTCGGCTACGTCGCCATGGAGCTGGATCTCAAATCCGTTCGCCTGCAGCAATACCGCGAAATATTTATCTCCACTTTGATGATGCTGTTCTGTATCGGCATTGCGATGCTGTTTGCCTATCGCCTGATGCGCGACGTGACCGGGCCGATCCGCAATATGGTAAATACCGTAGACCGCATTCGCCGCGGGCAGCTCGACAGCCGCGTGGAAGGGTTTATGCTGGGCGAGCTGGATATGCTGAAAAACGGCATTAACTCGATGGCAATGTCGCTGACGGCGTATCACGAAGAGATGCAGCACAACGTCGACCAGGCCACATCCGATCTGCGTGAAACCCTTGAGCAGATGGAAATTCAGAACGTGGAGCTCGATCTCGCCAAAAAGCGGGCTCAGGAAGCCGCCCGTATAAAATCTGAGTTTCTGGCAAATATGTCCCACGAGCTGCGAACGCCGCTCAACGGCGTTATTGGCTTCACTCGTCTGGCCTTAAAAACCGACCTGACGCCAACCCAGCGCGATCACCTCTACACGATTGAACGCTCGGCCAATAACTTGCTCACCATCATCAATGACGTGCTGGACTTCTCCAAGCTCGAAGCGGGCAAGCTGCTGCTGGAATCCATTCCCTTCCCGCTGCGCAACACGCTGGATGAGGTGGTAACTCTGCTGGCACATTCCGCCCACGACAAAGGCCTTGAGCTGACGCTAAACATCAAAAATGACGTGCCGGATAATGTGATTGGCGACCCTCTGCGCCTGCAGCAGGTGGTCACCAATCTGGTGGGTAACGCGATTAAATTCACCGAAACCGGCAACATCGACCTGCTGGTGGAAAAAAGGGCGGAAGGTAACAACAAAGTTCAGATTGAAATGCAGATCCACGACACCGGCATCGGCATTCCTGAACAGGAACAATCGCGTCTCTTCCAGGCCTTCCGCCAGGCGGATGCCAGTATTTCCCGCCGCCACGGTGGCACCGGGCTGGGGCTGGTGATCACCCAGAAGCTGGTGAATGAAATGGGCGGTGATATCTCCTTCCACAGTAAACCGAATCGGGGCTCAACGTTCTGGTTCCACATCAGCCTGGATCTGAACCCGAACGCCGTAAACGACAGGCAAGTGCTGGACAAACTGGCAGGTAAACGCCTCGGCTACGTCGAGCCAAACGCGACCGCCGCGCAGAGCACCCTGAATTTGCTGCAAAATACGCCGCTGGACGTCGTGCACAGCCCGTCCCTCACCGGACTGCCTGATGAGCATTACGATATTCTGCTGTGTGGCATTCCCGTCACCTTTACAGAAACGCTCACGCAGGCAAACCCTAAGCTCGCCAAAGCGGTCACCATGGCAGATTGCCTGATTCTGGCCTTGCCCTGCCATACCCAGGTCGGGGCGGAAGAGCTTAAGCGCCAGGGCGTGGCGGGCTGCCTGTTAAAACCGATCACCTCTACGCGCCTGTTCCCGATGCTGCTTGAAAGCTGCCCGAAAGCTAATCTGGCTCTGCCGTTCGTTGAACATAGCGATAAGCTGCCGATGGCCGTCATGGCGGTGGACGATAACCCGGCCAACCTGAAGCTGATCGGCGCGTTACTCGAAGACAGAGTTCAGCAAGTTGTGCTGTGTGAAAGCGGCACGCAGGCGCTGGAGCGCGCCCGACAAATGAACATCGATATTATCCTGATGGACATTCAGATGCCGGAAATGGACGGCATCCGCGCCTGCGAGCTGATTCGCCAGTTGCCACATCACCAGCAAACCCCGGTGATTGCTGTTACTGCCCACGCGCTGGCGGGGCAAAAAGAGAAACTCATGAGCGCCGGCATGAACGACTATCTCGCCAAGCCGATTGAAGAAGAAAAGCTGCATCGCCTGCTGATGCGCTACCATCCGGGCAATATCGGCCAGCTTCCCGTTCAGCAGGAAGACCCCGTCCCGCCGGCAATTAATATCAATAAGACGCTGGACTGGAACCTGGCGCTGCGGCAGGCCGCCAACAAAGCCGATCTCGCCCGGGAGATGCTTGACATGCTGCTGGCGTTTTTACCGGAAGTGAGAAATGTCCTCGAAGAACAGCTGGTGGGCGACAAGCCCGAAGGATTAATTGATATCGTGCATAAACTGCACGGAAGCTGCAGCTACAGCGGTGCCCCTCGGATGAAAAAACTCTGTCAGACGCTCGAGCACGAGCTGCGTCACGGCGTAGCACCAGAGGAGATGGAGCCTGAAATTCTGGAGCTACTGGACGAAATGGATAATGTCGCGCGGGAAGCGAAGAAGTATCAGATTTGAGTTTAAACCAGGTACGAAGAGGGATCCCGCACGCCCTCTTCGCTTTTACAAAAAAGTTAGCCTTTAGTCATGCCGCGCCACATCACGTCGAAGCCGGCAGATTTGTATTCATCCCTGCGTGAAGGATCGCGTCCGGCAAATTCCATCGTGGTTTCGGCCAGGCCAAAGAAAATAGCGTCGGCAAATGCCGACTCAATGCCGGTCAGCGCCTCGTTGGTGATACATTCCTTCGACAGGTCACGCAGATCCGGGTAAGCAAGGTAAACCATTTCCAACGTTTCGGACGTGATCTTGCCGGAAACCGCCAGCTGGCGCATCGCTTTACGCGCATTCATATTTACCAGCCCCCAGTCGATGTAATTCCCCCACACCGTCCTGGTGCGCTCTTTGCTTGAGGCATGTCGATCGTAGGTCTTCATCAGCTCGTTGCCAAGATCTTGCTTATGATGAAGATAAACGGCGTTCAGCAACTCGTCTTTAGTCGGGAAATAACGGAACAATGTCCCTTCGGCAACGCCCGCCTTTCTGGCAATTAAAGAGGTCGCCGCCCCTAATCCCAGTTCCGCTATCGCATCGGTTGCCGCATCGAGTAATGCTAATCGTTTATCTTCACTTTTTGGACGAGCCACGGTTCCTCACAAGCCAGTTATCTGAGTGGATAGGATTTCAACCATCGGGATCGCCGCGATCGCTGAATGTCATGTTCTTTATCATACCGTAAATTTTGTTGACGGTTGACCTTGCCTGCCTATAATGAGTGTTTACTCACTCAATAGCAATATAACCCGCACAGTTTCTACGAGAATTCTTTATGGCTGCCGCGCAATCTGGCAAGCGTTCGTTAACCCTAAAATTCATGGTCGTGATTATGTTATTAGGCCTTACTGCCACTAGTGCTGCGCTGTTCCCGATGACTGAATTTGGCAAACTGCCGCAGGGCAGCCGCCTTGAACGCATCCAGCAATCCCCCCAGTACCGCGACGGCAAGTTCCACAATCAGCAGGACACGCCAATGATGACCGACAAACGCGGTCGCATTGCGGCGCTGTGGGATTTCTTTTTCGCCCGGCCAGATACGGTAAAACCCGATCGTCCCCTGCCGCTGATCAAAACCGATCTGGCAAAGCTTGATAAACAGCAGGATCTGGTGGTGTGGCTGGGCCATTCCTCCTGGTTTATTCAGCTCGGCGGCAAGCGCATTCTTATCGATCCGGTATTCAGCCACTATGCCGCCCCGTTCGCCTTTCTGAACAAAGCGTTTGCGGGCGATTATCCGTGGCGAGCGGAAGATATGCCGGACATAGACACTTTGATCATCTCTCACGATCACTGGGATCACCTGGACTACCCCACGCTGCGGGCGCTTAAGCCAAAGATTAAGCAGGTAGTCACCCCGCTTGGCGTTGGCGCACATTTTGAAGCCTGGGGCTTCGATCCCGCGCTTATCCACGAACTGGACTGGCAGGAAAAAGTCGCCATTGACGATGAATTAACGATTCACGCCCTGCCGGCACGTCACTTCTCTGGCCGCGGGTTAACCGGCAACAAAACGCTGTGGGCAAGCTTTATGTTCGTCACGCCGCAGCGAAAAGTTTATTACAGCGGCGATTCCGGCTACGGCCCGCATTTCAAACAGATCGGTGAGCAATTTAGCGATATCGATCTCGCGATCATGGAAAACGGCCAGTATGACGAAGGCTGGAAATACATCCACATGATGCCGGAAGAAGCCGCTCAGGCGACGGAAGACCTGGGGGCGAAAACCATGGTGCCAGGGCACGCAGGCCGGTTTGCATTGGCGAACCACAGCTGGGACGAGCCTTTCCGCCGCATAGCCACCGCCAGCAAAGGCCGCAGCTATCAGCTGCTCACGCCGGAAATGGGACAAATACTGGAAGTCAGTCAACCGCGCCAGGCCTTCGATGCCTGGTGGGAATAGCGTTATCAATTATCGAACGAGCAAGATGTAGAAGGAGGTGATATGTCCATGCCTAAAGATTTTATGGAATCTCTGCTTGAGTGGGTCGATGGCAACATGCAGCGCCCGCTGCGTATTGAAGAAGTCGCCAGGCAGTCCGGCTACTCGAAGTGGTACCTGCAGCGGATGTTCTCAGACTGGGCGGGGAAAAGCCTCGGCGCCTACATTCGTGAACGTAAATTGCAGTTAGCGGCAGAAGATCTGAAAAATACCGAGGACAAAATCCTCGATATCTCAGTGCGCTACGGTTTTGATTCGCAGCAATCTTTTACCCGCACGTTCGGGAAACGGTTCAATACCTCTCCCGGCGCCTACCGTCGCGAGCACGAACCCCCGCTTAATTAAGACCTTTTCTGGGTGGGTATGCGCCGCTTACCCACCCTGTTTTCACTTACTTCAGTAAAGTCGCCCACTGCTCAACCCACGGGCCGGAAACCACTTCAGGCTCCGGATGGTCGTTGGCGTCAATCGTTAAAACCTCAGCAATGCGGGTTGCGCCCTGCTCCTGCAATAAAGCGTCAAACTGCTTGCCGCCGCCGCAGAAGTGGTCGTAGTTACTGTCACCCAGCGCAATCAAGCCGTAATGCAGTTCAGGCTGGTAACCCAGCTGATCTTTGATGGCCTGAAAAAGCGGAACAATGCTGTCCGGCAGATCGCCCTGCCCCGTCGTGGACGTGACCACCAGCGCATAATGGTTGCGGTAATATTGCCACTCGGTCAGGTCGGGATCTTCAAACACCTTTGCCTGATGGCCGTGTTTTTTCAGAATGGTTTCGGCTTCTTCCGCCACTAACAGCGCATTGCCGTACATCGTGCCTACAAAAATACCCACTTCGGCCATCGGTAACTCCTTAAGAATTAGGGACAAGGCTTATCCTGGCAGCTCGCCGGATCACACTCACTATTTTCAACATCCGGCAACAGACCGCGCCAGCCAAATTGTGTCAGCATTTGCATCCAGGTCTCATCCAGCCCCGCTTTTAGCGTCAGCGGTTCCCCGGTAACAGGATGCTTTAAAGAGAGCTGGCTGGCATGCAGCATCAGGCGCTGGCAACCGAAATGCTCCGCCGCCCCGCGATTCTGACGCAAATCGCCGTGTTTGGAATCGCCAATAATGGGATGCCGAAGATGCGCCAGATGCCGCCGAAGCTGGTGTTTACGGCCAGTCTTTGGCTCAAGCTCCACCAGGCTGTAGCGCGCGCTTGGATAGCGCCCCACCGCCACCGGCATTTCGACCGTTGCCAGCCCGCGATAATGCGTCACTGCGGGCTGTGGCCCTTTGTCCTGGTCGCTAAATTTATCGGCGATTTTATCCAGCTCTTCAACCAGCGGATAATCCAGCACGGCTTCGTCCTGCAGCCAGCCGCGCACCACGGCATGGTAGCGTTTCTGCATTTGATGCTGCTCAAATTGCTGTGACAGCAGACGACCTACTTCGCTGGACAGCCCCATCAGCAGCACGCCAGAGGTTGGTCTGTCGAGGCGATGAACGGTAAAAACGTGCTGGCCAATCTGGTCGCGGACGGTTTGCATCACCACGACTTTTTCGTGTCTGTCCAGCCAGCTGCGGTGAACCAGCCAGCCGGACGGTTTGTTCACGGCAACCAGCCATTCATCCTGGTAAATAATCTCCAGCATCAACCCTGTTCCGCGTCAAACAGTGCATCCAGCTCAAGCAGCACGGCAAGGAGAGGTTCACGCACGGCATGCGTCGCATCCAGCGCCATCTCATAATAAGGGGCGATAGCAAAGGCGTCAGGCAGAGGATGCTGGCTGTCCAGCAGCGCGTGCATACGAGGGATCAGGACCCATTGTAACCATTCGTGGGGCTGCAGCGTATCCATGCAGAAAGGCTGCGTGCTCTCGAATGCTGTGGGATCGGGAGGCAGGCCCTGCCAGAGGGAATGATCGCGCAGGATCTGCTCAATGGTGAGTAAATGATGGCGAACCAGCGTCTGGCGCTCCATGAAAACCTCATTCGTCAGTGGAAAAGAGCGGTACAGAATAACACTTCTTCGCTGCCCGTGAAAAAGGCATAAAAAAAGGGAGCACTGTTTACACAGTGCTCCCGGTTCGTTTCGCAGCTAATCCAGCTACTTTTTATGCTCCCTGCTCATCCATGACAACTTTGTCCTCTGGTCTCCTGACCAGCAATCCATCGCCAGGGCTTCCTGCTGCCATCATCCTGATGGGTGTCCAACATCATCCTGACGCGAAATCCTTAAGTCTTCCTGACCCACCGCACTCCTGTTACGGCTCTCATTCTCCGTCCTGGAGGTGTCCTTTAACTCTGCCTGAGTTATCCATGCTTCATCTGTGAAGCCTTCCTTGTTCGCCATCCCGGCGGGTTCCTTTTGTAAGAAGCGACATCATCCTAATGTCTCCTTCATTACGTCGACATCCTGTCGATGGGTATAGAATCCCCTATTTGCCCGCATGTGACAAGGGATGCAGCGGTGCTGCGGGCAAAAACTTTCATTCGGAACTTTCCTAAAACAAAAATAACTCATTGTTTTATAAGGGTATCGACAAATGGGAGTCGCTTTCATCTGCCGTCAAATGTAGCGATCTCTCACATGGCTTGTAAGAGATCTCTCACAAGGCCTTGGGCAAAAAAGCTAGATCACCTGTGGCGTTAAGGCATTCAGAAAGTCAGGAAGAGAGGCGGAAAGCACGGTCCGCTGCGGGGTGCCGATTCTTTCAAGCACCACTTCACCTGTCAAGTTGCAGAGTGAGACAACTTCCATTTCATCGTCAGTCGTCGCTAAAAATAGCGTCGGAGATAACTTCAAACGCTTCTGCGTCACCAGATGACCAATCAAATTTTCCTGCACGCGAACAAAGTCGTCCTCGCTCCACGCCTGCAGCAGCGTCAGCGCAGTATTCCCATGTACGGCGGGCATATCGCCGGCAAATTGCGTGGTGTAAAACGCTTCAACGGCAGGTTGGAGGGAAATATCCAATGCTCGCTCTACGGCGCTTAAATCCGCTTCAGGTATAAACGGCTGGGGCTGCCAGCGCACGTCTCCCCCGGTGGTCGTTACAATGCACGGCGAAGGAATGCCGTACAGTGCTTCACTGGCAGGCCAGCCTCCCGTTTCCTCCTGCCACTGGTCGCAAAAACGGCGGGTAAACTCTTTAAGGGCAAAGGCGACTTCGTTCATTAATTTCTCACTCGCGTAGGCTGGGGTACAATAAAAGCCAATTGTACCTTTATCTCGGTGAAACATGTCCTACGAAAATCACCAGGCTCTAAGTGGCCTGACGCTGGGTAAGCCCACGGCTTATCAGGATCAATACCAGCCTTCGCTACTGCAGGCCGTACCGCGCAGCCTGAATCGCGACCCGCTTGGCCTCCACGCCGACAGCCTGCCATTCAGCGGCGGCGACATCTGGACGCTCTACGAACTCTCATGGCTGAACAGTAATGGCCTGCCTCAGGTCGCCGTGGGCCATGTGCAGTTAGACGCCAATAGCGTCAACCTTGTGGAGTCCAAAAGCTTTAAGCTCTACCTGAACAGCTTTAACCAGACCCGCTTCGCCGACTGGGAAACCGTCCAGGCAACGCTGAAGCGTGATTTAAGCGCCTGCGCCGAAGGCGACGTCAGCGTGGTGCTGTTCCGCCTGCATGAGCTGGAAGGCCAGGAAATCGCAGCGTTCAGCGGAGAATGCATCGATGAGCAGGACATCACCATCGACAGCTACGACTTCAATGCAGATTATCTGCAACAGGCCGCGGGGGATGAGATCGTGGAAGAGACGCTGGTTAGCCACCTGCTGAAGTCCAACTGCCTGATCACCCACCAGCCAGACTGGGGCTCCGTACAGATTCGCTATCGTGGTCCAAAAATCGATCGCGAAAAGCTGCTGCGCTATCTGGTCTCCTTCCGCCATCACAACGAGTTTCATGAGCAGTGCGTAGAGCGCATCTTTAATGACCTGCAGCGCTTCTGCCAGCCGCACTCGCTCAGCGTTTACGCACGCTACACGCGTCGGGGCGGGTTGGACATTAACCCGTGGCGGACGAATACCGATTTCCATCCTGCTTTTGGCCGCCTGACCCGCCAATAAGTGCGAAATAGCTCCCAGCGCCAAAAGTGAATGTGGTTTACGGGTTGTTAAAGTGAACAAGCCAGGGCTATTGTAATCTGTGAGAACGGCACTTTTCGTTCCGTAAGGAGTTCACTTGATTACACATATTAGCCCGCTTGGCTCAATGGATATGTTGTCGCAGCTGGAAGTCGATATGCTTAAACGCACCGCCAGCAGCGACCTTTATCAACTGTTTCGTAACTGCTCACTGGCGGTCCTTAATTCCGGCAGTCAAACCGACAGCAGCAAAGAGCTGCTTTCTCGCTACCAGAACTTTGACATCAATGTGTTACGCCGTGAACGTGGCGTAAAACTCGAACTGATTAACCCCCCGGAAGACGCCTTTGTTGACGGCCGAATCATCCGCGCGCTGCAGGCTAACCTGTTTGCCGTCCTGCGCGATATTCTGTTTGTTAACGGCCAGATTACCAACGCAGGCCGTTTTCAGCATTTGAACAAAGAAAACTCTATTCATATCACCAACGTGGTGTTTTCTATTTTACGAAATGCCCGCGCGCTGCACGTGGGTGAAGCCCCGAACCTGGTGGTTTGCTGGGGCGGGCACTCCATTAACGAAAACGAATACCTGTATGCCCGCCGTGTGGGCACTCAGCTCGGCCTACGCGAGCTGAATATCTGCACCGGCTGCGGGCCGGGGGCGATGGAAGCACCGATGAAAGGTGCTGCCGTCGGCCACGCCCAGCAGCGCTATAAAGAAGGGCGTTTTATCGGCCTGACGGAACCTTCGATTATCGCCGCCGAGCCGCCTAACCCGCTGGTCAACGAACTGATCATCATGCCGGATATTGAAAAACGCCTTGAGGCGTTCGTGCGTATTGCCCACGGCATTATTATCTTCCCTGGCGGGGTCGGTACCGCAGAAGAGCTGCTCTACCTGCTTGGCATTCTGATGAATCCGCACAACCACGATCAGGTACTGCCGCTGATCCTCACCGGGCCGAAAGAGAGCGCGGATTACTTCCGTGTGCTGGATGAATTCATCGTTAGCACCCTGGGCGAGAAAGCACGACAGCATTATAAAATCATCATCGACGACGCAACTGAAGTCGCCCGCCTGATGAAAAAAGCGATGCCACAGGTGAAAGAGAACCGCCGTGAAACCGGTGATGCCTACGGCTTCAACTGGTCCATTCGCATCTCGCCGGATCTGCAGATGCCGTTTGAACCGACCCACGAAAACATGGCTAACCTGCAGCTCTACCCGGATCAGCCTGCGGAAAAGCTGGCCGCCTCGCTGCGGCGCGCCTTCTCAGGCATCGTTGCCGGCAACGTGAAGGAGCCAGGTATTCATGCCATCGAAAAATACGGCCCGTACAAACTGCACGGGGACCCGGACATGATGAAACGCATGGATGTTCTGCTGCAGGGCTTTGTCGCCCAGCACCGCATGAAGTTGCCCGGCAGCGCCTACATTCCCTGCTACGAAATAGTGCGTTAACCTTCCAGGGCGGCCAGCGGTCGCCCTTCTTTTTCCTCTTCCACGTTCATTATTTACAATGAAGATAACCATTTAAAACCGCGTCTAAAATGCTTCTGCAATATATTTGTTAAGCTCTCCCCCCTGATTTATATCGTGCTTTTAAATAAATAACGCTCTGGTTTTACATATTACTCTATATAATCTCATTCACATTAATGGCAACGACCTAATAGATCCCCCATTTCAATAATATAAAATCATCATCTGCCGCCCCCAAGAAATATCAAGTCTCATAGAGTTGTTGTCTTTCGTACCAAACCGATCATTTACAATGCTTACAACTATTTATCAAATATGCATTATCATGATGAAAACAAGCTCGCAGCACCTCGCCGCACATCTCTTTATTCAGAAGCATTAAAACAAACGATCGCACTATATTTAAAACATCATTGCAGCATGCGCAGTTTAATTAAGAGAGAAAAAACATTAATTAAGAGAAAAAAACACTGAGCAGCCTGTAAGCCATGCTTAAATACGCTCCCAATCAAAACTTTGCAGTGGTGGCTTTTATGCCTGCTCGTGGCCTAACTCATAACTTGCTCTTAGCTGTTTTCATCGCTCTGCCCATGCACGCTTTTGCTGGCCCGGTGATTAATGTGGGTCCGTTAAATGAGTATATCTATTCCGGTAAAAATACCCTCGCCAAACGCATTTATAACTCCGGGGATGCCACGGCATTTGTACGCGTTGAGGTTAGTGAAATAGTTTATAACGAGCACAGCCCGGCAAAGGAAATTCCGCTTGATAATGCGGCCATTGTTAACG